>JAISDI010000194.1 GCA_031264895.1 Endomicrobium sp.
AGATGTTTTTGAAAATATTGTTAAAAACGGCGAACACTCTTTGATTAGGGCATTAGCTACCTATGGGCTGTTATCTCTGCAAAAAACGGCAAATACGAGGCTTTTAAAGGGGTTTTTAAAGGATTACTACACAAAAAACCAAATAACCCGAGCTTTCTCATTATTACAAAAAGTAAACCACGAAAAGGTAATAAAAAGAGCTGTATTATTTAAATCAATAGATAGCGTCTTAAAAACATATAAAACTTTACAGAAAACAATAGAGGAAAAAAGAGAGTAAAATACGTAGGTTTAGACAGATTTTCAAAAAAACGAATATTTATATTAAAAACAATGCAGAAAAAAGGAGAGTTACAATGAAAGCGGTTATATTATCAAGAGTATCGAGTTTAGAGCAAGAAGACGGAAAATCATTAAAGGCACAGATGGAAAATGCCGAAAAGTATGCAAAGAATAAAGGGTTAAATGTTATAAAAACTTTTACTTTGGTTGAGTCTTCAACCAGAGGAGGAAGAAAGAAATTTTATGAAATGATTGAATTCGTTAAAAGTCAAAAGGAACCAATAGCAATCATTGCTGACACAGTTGATAGATTTCAAAGACGCTTTGACGAATCTGTTTATTTAAAACCTTTAATTGCAGACGGAAAGATTGAATTGCATTTTGTATCAAACGGACTGGTTATCAACAAAGATTCTAAAGGCAGCGACCATATGATGTGGTCGTTTAATGTTGTAGGAGCTGAAGCATTTATCTATCAATTGCGTGAAGCGACAAAAAGAGGTGTAATGCAAAAACTAAAGGACGGCGAAATAGCATCTAAAGCGCCTATCGGTTATAAAAATGTCGTTGATCCTCTAAATCGTAATAAAAGAACAGTAATTATAGATGAAGTAAGAGCACCTATTGTAAAAAAATTATTCAAAGACTACGCAACGGGTTTGTATCCATTAGATGAAATCGCAAGAAAAGCAAAAAAATACGGTTTACAAACTGACAAAGGACAGTATTTTCAAAGGAATAGCATTCACAGAATGCTAACAAACACTTTTTATACAGGTATGATGTCGTTCAAAGGCATTCTATACCCCCACAAATACGAGACGCTCATTGACAAGGCAACTTTTGATAAATGCAGCGAAGTAAGGACACGCCTAAAAAAGAAGCCCGTAAAATATGCGTCTAAGCCGTTTATATTCAGAAACATTCTTAAATGTGCTTTTTGCGGTTCTACGATAACATCGGAAATTCAGAAGGGCAGATACATATACTTAGCTTGCCATACCTGCCGTAAAAAACGTAATCCCGCGCAAGAGAGAGTAACAGAAGAAAAACTTTTAGGACAACTACAGAATATTCTGTCAGATATAAGTTTACCCGAAGAATTACAAACCGCATTAATAAAAGATATCGAGATAATTGAAAATGTTGAATTTGAACAGAGTAATAAACAATCCTATGATATACAGCGAAAATTTAAGCAGATAGAGTCAGATTTGGACAGACTTTTGGAACTACTGATAAAGAAGAGTATTACTGAAGAACAATACAATAGAAAATATACCGATTTAATACATCAAAAAAATGATTTAACAGCGATTTCCAAAGATTTGTATACAGACTATGATGAGGTTAAGTTAAGCGCGAATATCGTCTGTGAACTTAGCAGAAATGCAGCTATGCTGTTCAAAAGTTCGAATATCGAGGAAAAACAGAAAATTTTGAATCTTATAACTTCGAACTTAAAATTGAAAAATAAAATGGTTGATTTTTCATACAGAAAGCCGTTTGATGTGATAAATAATTTGCAAAATCAAACTATTGGGGTGGACGACGAGACTTGAACTCGCAGCCTTCGGTTCCACAAACCGACGCTCTAACCAATTGAGCTACGCCCACCATACGGGAATATTTTGAAGCGGAAAATTAATTTATAAAGACGAAATGCGGACTAATTACAAATCAGTAAAACCAATTAACTATGGGGCATATTAAACTAAATTTCATAGGTAAAGTCAAAAAAAAATTTCCACGATAAAATCTTATTTTTTTGCCATTCTCGGATAATACCTTATTAACCGTCCGGACTTGTGCCAAGCCGCACAGTTATATGTAGGCACGCCTTAGTTTGTAATAATAAAGAGGCAGAAGATGTGGTCTCCTGCCTCTTTATGAGATATAGCCTTGAATTATTTAAAAGTAAACGAAGCGGCGTTCATACCGGAAGTAAAAGTCATCTTTTTGATGTTTAGCTTGTCTTTTAACAGCGAATAAAAAACTTCGATAAGGTTCTCGCAGGTAGCAACTTTTTTTACTACTACAAGGCGGCATTCCGGATAAGCTTTTGCCAACTCATTGTCAATAGGCAAGCCTATGGTAATATTTGTCGGCGCTCCGTTTTTTATTCCCTGTTTTTCATATACTTTTAAAACCTCGGGAAGCAGCGGATCTTCTTCCTGCATGATAAGCGCGTGATCAAAGTTTTTCATATAATCCCATGCTATACGCTTTATTCCGTTGCACGGCGTTACAAAACCGTCTTTTTGATTTACTTCTCCTTCAACTTCAATTGTCAATTCACCGTGATGTCCGTGAAGGTATTGAGCTTCGCCTTCATATCCCAGAAAACGGTGGGCATATTCTATGCCGATTTTTGTGATCGATACTTTTGATGTCATAACACTATCCCCCTTTTTAAACTTATTTACATGTTTTTAAGGTAAACATGTTAAACCTATAAATTTACGACTTATTTTTGCATTTTGGACATAAGCCCAAAAAAGTAAGCTCTACTCCTGTAATTTTGCAGCCGGATATGTCATTTTGCGGCAATTTAACCTTTTGAAATTTGTCCATGGATAAATCCATAATATTTTTACAAGAGCTGCAC
>JAISDI010000274.1 GCA_031264895.1 Endomicrobium sp.
TCAAACGAAAGCCAAGCCGTAGAAATCCTTGCCGAGCTTTTATCCCACGAAGGCGCTCACGTTGAAAACTACGACAACGATAAATTTCAGGTACATAACGGTCAATACGACGGCAACAACCTTTTTCTAAGCGAAAGTTCGGCTTTTAAAAAACAGGCTGCGGCTATAACCGGCGCAAAAGGACATTTCGGTTTTAATTCCCAGTCATTGCTAAAATTTGGCGCAGGATTTTCCGCCATCGGACAAAAAGCCGCGTTTGACGAATTGAGAAGCTTCATAGGAGCTGCCGAATTCGACATATTAAGATATGCCGAATTAAAAGAACTTAACAAAGACGAATTCTATATAGACATATATTCAGCCTCAAACCCGCAAAAACGCGGCAGAGTTATTTTCGATAAAAAAGGAAACGCAAAGTTTGCAGACAATGCCGGTGAAAAAAAATTGACTATCAGCCCACAGTCCGCTTCAGCGCTAAGAGAAAACTTCGCAAACATAATAAAGCATTCAATTGAAAGCTCTAAAACAGATAATGCCCAAAAAGGTGAAGACTATTATTTGGCAATAATTAAGAAACTAAAAAATAAAGGATTTTTTGTATCTTCAGCCGATTCGCAGTTGCTTTTATATCTGAAAAATACCGATTTAGATATTGAGACTCTGAAAAGCTATTCATATGATCTCGAACAGATTCTTTCATCGCCGGCTATAAAGGATGACGATATTGTTGCCATTGCCCAAGAAGGCGCAGGTTTTTTCAGGAGAGTTGATGAATTTAGAAATGAATTTAAAAGCATGACTTTAAGCAAAGCGGCGGTGTTTTTGATAAATAATGATTTAGATATTGAGACTTTGAAAAACTATTCAGAAATATTGAAAAAGGCTTTTTCGTATATTTCGTTACATGGCGGAGAAACAACATTTATTAATTTTTCCAGAAAAAACATAGATGAAAACTATTTAAAAATACTAAATGATATCTACGATGATAGCAAGCAGATAGATGTGCGGCTCAAAGAGAAACTGGAAGAGATTTTTTTATCCGGTATTGTCCAAAAAGATGAAAATTATATAGAGAAAGTAAAGAAATTATATGAAAAGGGAATTCCGGTCTCAGAAAGTATGTTGGCGTATTTGGATAATACTAAATTAAACATTGATGAGTTAATAGAGTATTCAGATATACTGAAAGGAATATTCCGATTCTCTACAATTAGCGTTAGCGACCTTGCCGATATTGCTAAAAAAGGTAAAAATTATTTAGAGAAAGTAAAGAAATTAAATGAAAATGGAATTCGGATCTCAAAAAGTATGTTGGCGTATTTGGATAATACTAAATTAGACATTGAGGAGTTAATAAATTCAGAGTATTTAGATACGCTGAAAGGGATATTTTCATTCTCTTCTCGATCATCTATTTATGGAAAACACTACATTGCTGAAAGAGATAAAAATTATTTAGAGAAAGTAAAGAGATTAACTGAAAAGGGAATTCCAATCTCACAAAATATGCTTGAGTATTTGGATAAGACTGAATTAGACATTGATGAGTTAATAAATTCAGAGTATTTAGATATGCTGAAATGGATATTTTCATTACATCTATCTTATGACCACATTGCCGATATTGCTAAAAAAGGTAAAAATTATTTAGAGAAAGTAAAGAAATTAAATGAAAAGGGAATTCCATTCTCAGAAAATATGCTTGAGTATTTGAAGAATACTAAATTAGACATTGATGAGTTAATAAATTCAGAGTATTTAGATACGCTGAAAGAGATATTTTCATTATATCTATGTCCTGACAACATTGCCAATCCTAGCAACATTGCCAATTCTGAAGGGATTGCCAATATCGTCAGGCAAGGTGAAAAGCCTTTTTTTGAAACAATGAAAGAGTTTCACGAAATAGGGTTTATAAATTCAAAAGGTATGATCGAGTATATAATAAATTATAATGACATAGAGATTTTACGGAAGAAAATAGAGAATTTAAAAAAGGAAGAGAATAAACAAAATAAAGAACTATTTGTTAATTTAGTTGATAGATATAATATTTTTTTAGCGCCTAAAGATGTCATATCAAACGCGCTTTCAGGAAAGACGAGTTTTAAAGAAATAGTTGTAGATCCTAAAAAATACCAAGAGCATAATATAAACTTCCTCAGCATGGACAATATTTTCAATCTGAAAAATGATTTATCGGAAATAAAAAATCTGATATCTTCTGAAGCAATGAAACGATACGATTTATTAAAATATTTTAGACAGCGCACAAACTATGAATTAGAAGAGATATTGAAAGATAATAAAAAAATAGCATCTTTCTTTGACGAGCTTGTGTATGCGTTGAAAGACATTAAAGACGAGCTTAAACAGAAGCAGCAGACAAGAGAAATGAAGAAAGTTATGCCGCAATTAGAAGCAATGCTGTCAAAATATTATTATGTCAAGGGCGAAGGCATTGAATTTAAACTGAGTTTAAGAAATGTAGACAATTATTTGATAGGAGAAAGAACGGGAGACTGTACCAAAAATAATGAAATTAATGAAATAAATTTTAAGCAAAAATGGCTTATGCATGAAGATTATGAAATACTTGAAGTGTTTATTGACGGGCAGTTTGTGGCTAGGTTTGACTATATAGTCGGCAGAGAAGAAAATGGAAGCCCCGCAATATTTATACATGCTCAGGAAGATATTCCCGACTTCAGAAGTAATAGAAGTTCCGTTGTTCACCAAAGAGAGTTGGCATATTATCAAGCTTTGGAATTTATACAGAATTTTGCAAGAAGAAACCGTTATGACAGCGTATATGTAAATTCACTATCTAATTCTTCATATATAAGTGATATGAGCAAAAAAGTATCGGATGAAGGGGCTTTTAAACCGCAGCTGCCTAATATTTACTTGCAAAATAAAGGATGGAGATTGTTAAACAGGGAAAAAGTAGCAGACAATATAAAGACTGAAAAAGAGCTTTTGGAAAATAAAACTGAAAGAGTATTTAAATTAAAACATATAAATTCTTTGTTAAAAAACGGACTTTTTAAATACGTTTACACTTTAAACGAAAATGAATATATTGTTCCTATATCCGATAAGTTTGCAGTAAAATATAAAATAACGGATAAAAAGCAGTATGAGTTTGATTTAGTATCTTCCGAATCAGTCAACTTCGCAGACGCAAAGAAAGAACTGTTTGAAGCATTGCCTAAATCTCAAAAAGACGCTTTTAACGATTCTAAGCATGCAAATGATTTTAAATATGATATTTTAGATGAAATAAATTTCTTGGATATTTCTCTTTCCAAAGGCAAAAGCAATGGGTTAAAAGAAATAGTAAATTTTACGAAATGGGAAAAAGTTTACAAATCCGACGATTCTTATATAGTAGTAATCGGCTTGGACAAAGACAATAATATTGTTGTTGCAGAATACTCTAAAAAAGAAAAAAGCGCCATAAAATTAACAAAACCTATTGAGTTTTTATCAGGTGTTTCTTCTTTGTCTCTGTCTGATGAAATAAATGACAACGACAAAAAAAACAGATTCAAAAGCGTATTGTTGGGCGATAACAGACAAGGTTTGCCTAAAGATAAAAAAGAAGTTAGAGACAAAGTAGGCAGAGGGGAATTCAAACTTCAGCAGTCTAATGAAAACAATCAGGAATACATAATTACAATAGGTGAAGTTATAATAAAACTTTCCGTAGAAGAAACGCTGGAAAACGAATCCGCATATTCCGGCAAGGTTAAAATGATAGATAAAAAAGATATTAAAAATCCGGCTTTGGAAAACATGGAAGAGCAAAAAGAATTAATAGACGATTTATCTAAGGCCAAAATAGAAGTATTAGACCCGAAAGATATAACAATTTTTTTAACTTCCAATTCAACGATAGACGAATTTATAATAAACGATCCCAATGTAGAATTCAGGGAATGGACTACGGACAAGGAAAGGCTT
>JAISDI010000288.1 GCA_031264895.1 Endomicrobium sp.
GTATTTTGTCTTTAATTTTTTCATTGGAAAATAACCTGTTCTTCACAGTTTGATACTTTGCCTGAAGCCAACCAATTAAACCTTGTTTAGCCGTAGTATTAACATCGGTACCTAAGATAATCATACCACCGTTAGGATTTGCTAAACCATACCGTTCAAGATTTATAGCAGGGAAATTAGGGTAAAACTTTCTGGCATTTTTCGCAGCTTCTGCAGCAAACATGCCTTTATATATATATACTGAATTGATAGGAAACGGTTTACCTTGCTTATCTAAAAATTCAAATTCCGCTGCTTTTCTTATGCTATACCCGTTTAACATTTTATAATACTTCCTTGTTTACTTTAGTGTGGTCATAATCATCGGGATTGTTTGACTTAATACCATGCTCTACCTCTCCACTAAATTATATAAAGTCTGCGCGACAACGTATTGTCGTGATATTTTACCTAACTACTTTTATACGGCTTTTGCCGGGAATAATTCCACGCATGATAATATTTCAACACAAAAGCACGACAACATGCTGTCGCAAGACTTTTATATAATTTAAAAAAGCCAGGAGGAAAGTATGACAATAGATAACGAGAGAGCAATTATTAAAAATTCAGTCCGTATATTTAGGCGTTTGACTGCAATCGGTAAGTTAAACGGAACGGAATATTTCAAATTTATTGATAAAAATCAGAAATATAGCCATTGGATTCAGCTAAGAGTGGTAACAGAAGAAGCGATACATAAATATATAAGCAGCCTTGATAAAGAACTTGATGCCGAACTTTTGGAGGCGTTAATGAAGAATAATATAGTAGAACACATAAGTGACGAAAAAGTAGAAAAAATCGCCAAAGAAATTTTGGCCGCAAATATTAAAGCTTTTGAGGAGTTGGCGAAATGATAATGCTTACAAAATATCAGGTAGCGCGTTTGCACTATATGCTTTTGTCCGCCACAGGCGGGCTTGACGGCGTGCGGGACATCTTTTTATTGGAATCTGCTATTGACAGCGCATTTCAGACTTGGGAGGGTGAAGAAATGTATCCTTCCATGCAGGAAAAATTCTGCCGGATAGCGTTCAATATCGCCAAAAATCACCCTTTCCTAGACGGCAATAAACGTATAGCTGTGTTGACAATGCTGTTTTTGCTTAAAATAAATAATATTGAAATCACTTATACGCAGGACGAATTGATAAAAATTGGCCTTGGTCTTGCAGACGGGACTATTAATTATGAGTCTTTGCTTCTTTGGGTTAAAACACATATAAAATAGCTTTTTGACTGTCGGTTTTTATAATAAACGGTATACAAGATATAGCATCGCGGGTGCGCTTTCATATCCCATATTTCTTTTCCGAGAAATGCTGGTAGCGTACTTTGACTTCCGCCCAAAATTCTTCTATTTTAATAATGTCCTGAAGGCTCCATAAGCTATGATCGTACAATTCATGCATGGCATAACATATATAATCGTTTGCGAAAACATTATCCTTGATATTCTTGGGGTCACAGTCCAAACGCTTTCCGCTGCGCGAGCCCAAGCCTTCCACATTCCAACTATCTTCTTTTGAGCCGTGCAGGCTCTCCCTATATTTTTTCAGGGAAGAATATTTTTGCCGCAAGCTTATCTCATCGTCAATGACGAACTGCAATACCGCGTATATTCCGGAGTCGTATTCTTGCCAATATTTTCCTTTTTTATCGTATTTTAACAAAAAAGGGGTAATTTTTATTTCCGTTTCAATATCGTCAAGGAAAAGGTCTTTTTTCTTTTTGCGCCGTTTAAATTGCTTCCGTATTTTTTCGGCCTCGCCTGCGGATTTTTCAAAACACTCCATAAGTTTTTTGTTTACCCAGAGGAGTTTCTCAATATTTTGCTTTGTGTATTTGAATTTGGCATTAAGCCGCCATTTCCTTGTGCGGAATACGGAATACAAATTATTTTCAAAATCATATGCTTTTATTGTATGCAATTTCGTGCAGAATGCGATTATTATTGCCTCCAGTTCTTTAAGGCTGTAACTTTTTATCTCTTTGAACCATTTATCAAATTGTTTTAGTTTGTCTTTAGGAGCAAGCGATTTTACATGATCTTCTAAAAGTTCCGGCATTTGTCTGGACATACGCCTTTTTACATCGTTTTTTGTTATGCGGCGCGGCTTTTCTTTGCTTTTTTCTTCTTCTGTTATTTCAGCATATTTGATTTTATATAAATCCTTAATTTTGTCCAAGAAACGCTTTTGCATATTTTCCTCCGTAAAGGCTGGTATGCTTATATTATATAAAGAGAGTGCGACAACATTATGTCGTAGATTAACAAAGAAAAGCAGCCAATCTCCCTATATCTCTTTCCCTTTAGCGGGCCATACACTTTCCTTTTCGCGGGCATATCATTTGACTTTTCGCGGATATTTTGCTTTACTTTTAGCGTAGGATAAATTTAAAAAATATTTAGGATAGAAAGTATGAACGAATATCCCCGTTGGCGCGCAGAAAGCGTTAAAGACGCGCTTAAAACCCGCAGAGTTATCATTATATCCGGCGCAAGACAAACCGGCAAAACCACTTTGGCCAAACAGCTTTTAAA
>JAISDI010000259.1 GCA_031264895.1 Endomicrobium sp.
CTATATCTCATATATATTCCTTTAGCCAGAAGGATAAATGATATAAATCTTTTTGAAGATATAAGAAATCTTTTATTTTATCAAACGCAGCCTAAATTGTATCTTAAGATGCTGCAAATTTTAGAAGAGCATGTCAGTACGGAGTTGTCTTATTCGCAGTATGCCGGAATGCTTGGCGATTTAGAGAAAAAAATAAATTCGGTTCTTAAAGAATCGAAAATTGGCAACCTTGAAATACATACGAGAGTAAAAAGCATTTACAGTCTTTTTGAAAAGCTTGCCTCGTCGAGGAGAGGGGAAGGAGTTAATTGGAACGATGATGAAGAAATAAAGAAAAAAATAAGAGAAAAAATAAGAGATATTTACGGTTTTCATATCGTGGTAGACAGAAACGATATGGAAAAAACAATAAATGCGGTAGAAAGCGTTTTTTCCGGATCGCAATTAGGCATAAAAAAAGATTTTTACACATTAACTAAAGACAAAAACGGCAACCCTGACAGAAAATTTGATTACGATATCAGCAAAGGTTTTGCCAGAGTAAAATATACTTACGAGCTCAACGGAGTTGCAGTAGGCGAAATTATCATTTATTCAAAAGAAGAGTATGAAAACGAGCATAACGGTCTCATAACAAGAGCCGATCCGGAAATTGACGAAACTTCTTCAACGGAATCGGTAAAAAAAGCAAAAAACAGCTTTATACTGACATTCCCTCTTGCCCATTGGATATATAAAATGGGAGAGAAAATAATAAACAATCTTAAATACGCCGACAGTATTTTTAAAATGAGGTTAGCGTATAATCAATTATTTGATAATGATGAAGAATCTTTTGAAGAGATAAAAAAAATAGTCGGCGCTCCGGATTTTTACTTTTATTCCGACGATATTATTTTGGATAATAATACTGAAGACACTTTAAGAAAAATACTTAAAAAAATGAATGATAAACGTATTTTTATTATTGAGAAGCCTGACGGCAGCTACTTTCCTCTGAGACTTTCCATGGGAAGCTATAGTTATTATGAAATTCTTGCCTTCGCAGGACTGGATGCCGAAAAAGATTATATCTTAACAGTTAAAGATGCCGATGGGAAAGAAAAAGAAGTCGACAGAGAAGGAAAAAAGTACGCCGCATTGCCTAGCTTCATGAAATTGACAGAGAAAAAAGGAGAAAATCCGTTTGACGCTGATTTTGATATTGCTTCGTTTAACTCTCTGCGCGCGAGAGTTCTGGCAAGTTTGCGCGGGAAACCGTTGGAATCGGTAACGCCCGGAGAGTACTTTTCCAGATTTTCGCAAGAAGACATGGAATCGATAGAAGTGTATTCAAATTCGCTTGGGCTCAGTAATATCAAAGAACTGTACTATGCCGAGCAAAATTCTTCTCTTTCTAAATATGTCAACAAGGAGGAACTTGAGGCTTTTGTCAAGAAAAGAAGAGACAGAGTTTTTGAAATACGCAGAACTTTATCTATTGAAAATAACGGTCAGCAAACAGAGGAATCCGAAATGCTTGAAGTGCTGGAACGTTTCGGGCAGAGCGTTTACGCGATGGGAGATGCCAATAAAGGCGAAGTGGTATATAAAATTGTCTATTCAGGAAACAGCGATAAGCTTCAGGATATGATAGACGCTTTTAAGGAAAAAGGTTTCAGCGTTATAACTTTTGAAGCGAAAAAGGGTGAAAAGGTTTCTTCTCAGAGAAGAAAAGTGTATATGGAAGCGCTTCAGGCTTTGGGCAGAAATATAAACGCTCTTATCGGAGAAATAAAATCTGCTTCGTCAGCTTCGGCCGTTCTTGCCACAAAATTATTGATAGCGATGTTTAACGATTCGGAAGTTAAAAGAACTTTAGACAATTTATTTTATGATGAAAATCTGCTTATTATGAAAGTTGAAGCCGCCGAGCTTTTAAGTTCGGTTCAGAGCATACTCTCAGCTGAGGACGCCAAATATGAAAATTATGATTTTGATTTAAAAATTTCAAATAATGAAAATTTAATTAAAGATTCCGATACGTATGCGTTTGCTTCTCTTTCTGAGGAAGAAGGAAGAGTAACGCTTTATATAAATGAAGTATTTTTAAAAGCTATTAAGAATATGGAAGAATCTGAAAGACTGTTTTATCTCAGGCAGCTTGCAATACATGAAGGAACGGAAAGAGCTTCTTTACTAAACGGCAAGGCCGGAAATTATGAAGAATTCCACAGATCTCTTCACATGTCAAATCCAGATCAGGCAAAGCTTATGGAGTTTGCGGCTAAGGTTGCTAAGGATGAAATGGAAAGAAGAAACAGGGAACAGATTGCGGCGGAAGTCGCTTCAAAACTTACGTATTCAGATGAACTTTCGGCGGACGATCCTGCGGATTTTGTTTTGATAGCCGGCAATGATGAAATTGTTACGTTTGAAAAAGCTTTAGATTTATATGCCGGAGGTTTAGCTAAAGAAATTGTTATTGCCGGCGGCGTCGGAAGACTTATTCTGCCGCTTATAAAAAGAGCCGTTGAGAGAGGAATCCAAATTCCGCTGTCAAACGGAACGGTTGTTTCTGCGCCGCAGCAGTATGAAGCTTTTTCCGTTGAAGAATTGAGACAACTGGTAACGCTTACTGAAGCAGATATGATCGAGATGATCCTTTTAAGCATTGCCGCAGATAGAGGTATAAGCGATGTGCGCATAAAGAAAGAAGTCCGTTCGACTAATACCAGAGAAAATTTTGACAATGATGTCGTAAAAAATTTGATCGAAGAAATAAAATCTTCAAAAGACGGAAAACCGGTAAGAATAGCGTACATGCAAACGCCTATGCAGCAGCTTAGAACGCAGGCTACTTTTAATGCAGTTTTTAAAAATGAAATATTAAACGGCTCTGTAAAAGGAA
>JAISDI010000044.1 GCA_031264895.1 Endomicrobium sp.
CTTAAAACTTTTAATTGTTCACATACACGGATTAAAGAATAAAATCCGGTATTTGGAACCTCATCAAGCTTTTACCTTTAGGCGTTGGAGATTCTTATCCATACGGGCTTTTAGCCCCAATACCGAACAATCTTCCAACACCTCTTATACACTTAACTATATACTATTTTTTTAAGGAACAATTCCCGATAAAAACCTTCGGGAATGACAAATGAGTAAAATCATTTTTGTCGTCATGCCCGAGATTCTCGGAAATGTTGTAATTCCTTAGCAGTCTGCCCCGTGAGGTCTTAACACGGGGGGGGATCCATGTTAAATATAAATCAGTGGGTTGACAATTAATTAGCGTCATAGACTATGTTTGCGACAGCAAACCTCTTAAATTGCGCGTAAGCGCTCCTAAATTACTAATTACTCATTACTAACTACTAATTGCCTTTTTTAAAGGCTCTTTTGAAAATATAATCTATATTCTTATACTGTGATTTTATATCGCAGTCTCTTTTTATCTCGGCGGCGCTTAAACGTTTTTTTATCTCGGGACTTTTCAAACAGGCTTCTTCAAACGATATTTTATTTTCTCTTGCGTCAAAAGCCGCCGCCTGCACCATAGTATAAGCCGCTTCTCTTGAAAGGCCTTTATCTACAAGCGACAACAATAAAGTTCCGGAAAAAATAATGTCTTTGGTTTTGTCGAGGTTTGCCTGCATATTTTCAGGGTAAACGTTAAGACCTTCTATCAAGCCCTGCATTCTTTTAAGCATGTAATGGGCGGTTATCGAAGCGTCTGGAAGCATTATTCTTTCCGTCGAAGAATGGCTGATATCTCTTTCGTGCCATAGCGCGATATTTTCCATTGCAGTTACGGCATAACCTCTGAGCAGCCTTGCAAGCCCGCATATATTTTCCGAAATTATAGGGTTTCTTTTATGCGGCATTGCCGAAGATCCTTTTTGACCTTTTGTAAACGGTTCTTCAGCTTCGGCAACTTCGGTTCTTTGCAGATGTCTGATTTCGACGGCAATTCTTTCAAGAGCGGCGCCAAGCAGCGCTAATGTCGAAAAATACAGCGAATGTCTGTCGCGCGGAATTATCTGCGTAGAAACCGGTTCCGGTTTTAATCCCATTTTTTTGCACACATAAGTTTCGACAAACGGATTTAAATGCGCCATAGTGCCGACGGCTCCGGAAATTTTTCCATAACTGACTGTCTCAAGAGCAAAATTAAGCCTGTCGAGCAAACGCATGATTTCGCAGTACCACGAAGCCGCTTTTAAACCAAATGTCATGGGTTCGGCGTGTACGCCGTGAGTTCTGCCCATCATGGCAGTCATTTTATATTTCTTTGCAAGTTTTTCAATTAACGCTGCAAGCTTTTTTGTTTCTGATATTAAAAGCAGCGAAGCCTGTCTCATCTGTGCGCCCGTAGCCGTATCCAAAACGTCGGAAGAAGTCATGCCCAGATGTAAAAATCTGCCCTCAGAACCTATAGTTTCGACGACCGCCGTCAAAAAAGCAATTACGTCATGTTTTACGGTAAGCTCTATTTCATTTATTCTGCCGGCGTTTATTTTTGCTTTTTTCTTTATTGTTTCAACGGCTTTTTTAGGAACTATTTTTAGCTCAGCCATCGCTTGCGCGGCATAAATTTCAACTTCAAGCATTTTTTGGAACCTGTTTTCGTCCGACCAGATTGCCTCCATTTCGGGCTTTGTGTAACGCGGTATCATTTGCTTAAACCTCTTTATCTAAATTTTCTATCACTTTTTTTATTGCAAGCGGATATATTTCATGTTCCGCTTCCAAAACTCTCGCAGCCAAAAGTTCGGGAGTATCGCCGTCAAAAACAGGAACTTCTTCGCTCATGACTATTTTGCCCGTATCATAATTTTCGTCGGCAAAATGAACAGTCGCTCCGGACTTTTTTTCTTTGGCTTCTATCACGGCCTCGTGAACGCGGTGTCCGTACATTCCCCTCCCGCCAAATTTCGGAAGCAACGCAGGATGGATATTTAAAATTTTTCCTTTGTATTTATCGATAATGTCGACGCCCACGATCGTCATATAACCGGCAAGGCATACTATATCGATTTTGTTTTCTTCAAGATTTTTTAAAATTGCGGCATTAAAAGAAAATGCGTCCGCATAGTTTTTTCTTTCTACGCAGACGGATTTTATATTTTCGTTTTTTGCTCTTTCAAGCGCGTAAGCGGCGTGATTATTTGAAATTACAAGAACAACTTTTGCAAGCCCTTTTAAAGCTCCGTTTTTTGCTGAATCCGCTATTGACTGCATGTTAGAACCGCCGCCGGATACCAAAACCGCCAGATTTTTCATTTTTTTCAGATCCCGCATAAAATCTTTTATTATTTTTTCTTCAAGAAGTTGAAATCTATATTTAAGCCCGCGGAGTCCATTTCTCTTGCAAGCTTAAGTTCCATAAGCTCTTTAATGTCGTCTATTTCAAGAAAATTAAGTCCGCCGTAATTTTCATCATAAAAATCTATATCGTCGCGCGAAATTATCAGAACTCTTTTATTTGTAAGCTTCGAGACATAAAAACCCGTGCTGAAAATAACGCATGGGCGCGGCGTTTTTTTCCCTTCACAATCGATTTCGCCTTTCCAGTTGATAATAGCAAAAACAGGATCGCCTTCGACCGAATAGGCAAGCGTGTCGGTAATAAAAGCGTCGCCTTCGGTATTATAATCAACCACGACGGGTTCATAACCCATTTTTTTGACAAACGTAAAAATATGTTCATTCAATTTTCCGTCGTCAATACTGATAAGGAGAACTTTTCTCCCTTTCAAATTTAAAGAAGCGTTCTTTTTCTCCACAGTTTTTTCCTCTTTTTTCTCTTTAGATGGGATCAGCGCTTCAACGACCGGTGCCGGTTTAGCCGGAATCAACGCTTCGACGACCGGCGCAGGCGCAGGCGCGGGCTTAGCGGCAGCAGCGACTGGGGCGGGATCAGCTTGAATTTGCGCAACGGCAGCAGCAACAACAGGAACCGGCGCGGCTGCTACAGGTTCTTCAACTTTTTCTTTTTCGGGTTTGGGCGTTTCGGCTTCTTTTTCTTTTGCCGGTATTTCCATTTTTGTATCCGCTTTCGGAACGCCTTTGGCCTCGTCTTTTAAATCTTCCAGAATATTCTTGGCGATCATCAAACCTTCCGTCCACGCTTTTTTAAAAGAGGCTTCCGACGATAAAATGTCAAAATGTTTCGGATAATAGTCAATTTTTTTAAAAGCTCTCAACTGCGAATGATCGGCGCCGAAAGATTTTTCAATAAACTGTTTGACTTCCCTGACCCATTTGATGAAATCATTGGCTTTAGGCCCGCTTTCCGCTTTCAAAATTTCAATGCGGTTTATGAGCATTTCCAAATTTTCAATAATTTCTTTTTTTTCCATATCAACACCGCCTATTCCTATTATATTATCTCAACATTCCTTTTATCTTTTTTTATGTAACCTATAATTTTTGCTTCTTTAAAAAACTTCTTTATCTGAGGAGCGGCTTCCGGCCTTACGATAACCGCCATTCCTATACCCATATTAAGCGTTCTATAAATATCTTTTTCAGAAACTTTGCCTTTCTCACGTATAATATTAAAAATTTCAGGAACTTTCCATGAGTTTTTTTCTATGACGGCTTTGCAGTTTTCCGGAAGAATCCTGCCTATTTTATCATAAAAACTTCCGCCTGTGATATGAGCTATTCCGGTTATATTATGTTTTTTGGAATTGAATTTTGATATTGCCGCCATTATTTCTTTGACGTATATTTTTGTAGGAGTAAGAAGCTGTACGGAATATTTTTTAAGTTCTTTTGCAGAGAATACTTTTCTTATAAGAGAATATCCGTTTGAATGAGGCCCGCTTGAAGCAAGACCTATGATAATGTCGCCGGGTTTTATTTTCTTTCCGGTAATTTCTTTGCCTTTTTCAACCGTTCCGACGGCAAAACCCGCAAGATCATATTCCCCGTCTTTATAAAAGCCCGGCATTTCGGCTGTTTCCCCGCCGATGAGCGCCGCTCCTGCCTGAACGCAGCCTTTAGATATTCCGTTGATTATTTCTTCCGCCTGATTTACATTG
Organism: Endomicrobium sp.; assembly: GCA_031264895.1. Classification (GTDB taxonomy): domain Bacteria; phylum Elusimicrobiota; class Endomicrobiia; order Endomicrobiales; family Endomicrobiaceae; genus Endomicrobium_B. Next base: position 4,104 of record JAISDI010000044.1, read on the forward strand.
AGTTTTCCGCATGCAAGATAATCTAAAAAAAACAGAGGTTTTGCCCCGCAGCAAATTAAATCGTTGACATTCATGGCCACAAGATCAATGCCGACGCTGTCATGTTTATCCGCAAGAAATGCAAGTTTTAATTTAGTGCCTACGCCGTCCGTAGAACTTACAAGATTATATTTTGATTTTGCTAACGGAAATAATCCGCCAAATCCGCCTATTTTGGGAAAACTTTTCTTTATTCTTCCGACAAGCTCATTTCCGGCTTCAATATCCACTCCGGCTTTTTTGTAGGTAATAGACATTTTTCCTCCGAATATTTTATATTCTTATTTTCTGCTTCCCGGTTTGACCGGCATGCCGCCTTCTTTGCACATCGGGCATTCTTCGGCCTTATAACTTTTTACGTCTAAACTAAGCAATGAAAAACGCGGAACTCCGAAATCAATTTTTCCAGCGCTCCTGTCTACAAGAGAAACTACTGCTGCGATTTCAACGCCATATTGCGCCAAAGCGTCTATAACTTCTTTTGTCGACTTACCCGTTGTAACAACATCTTCGACAACAAGCGCTTTTTCGCCTTTCTCCGCGCAAAAACCTCTTCTTAAAGAAACTTTTCCGTCGGTTCTTTCCGTAAATATTGCCCTCGTGCCGAGCGCTCTCCCCATTTCATGACCGATAATAATTCCGCCCATCGCCGGAGAAACGACAACGTCTATTTTTATGCCTTTTTCTTTAATCTGTTTTGCAAGCTCACATGCCAGCCTTTCTGCTTCTTGCGGATGCTGCAAAATTAAAGCGGATTGGAAATATGTGTCCGAATGAAGCCCGCTTGAAAGCAGAAAATGTCCGTTCAATAAAGCGTTATTTTTTTTGAAAAGCTCTTTTATTTCGTTTTGTTCCATTCTCTATAACTCCTTGACGGATTCGTAGATATTCTTTGCCGCTTGCGCAGGATCGTCAGCTTCCAAAATAGGCCTTCCCACAACTATATAGTCCGCTCCGTCTTTAACAGCGCTTTCAGGCGTGGCGACTCTTTTTTGATCGTCGTCCGCTTTTGCCGGACGTATACCAGGAGTTACGACTTGAAATTCCCCGCCGCATTCTTTCTTTATCAAAGCAACTTCCAGCGGAGACGATATTACGCCGTCAACTCCGCATTCTTTTGAAAGTTTTGCTCTTTTTATTACTTCTTGTTCAGAAGCAGCCTGGCTTGTTAAAACCGTTACCGCCCATATTTTAGGCCTGTTTTCCACGTCTGCCGCAGCTTTAAGCATTTCTTCCCCGCCGGCAGAATGCACAGTAAGACTGTAAACGCCCAACTCTCCGGCTGATTGTACGGAACGCTTTACCGTTGCGGGTATATCATGAAATTTCATGTCAAGAAAAACTTCTTTTTCATAATCTTTTATCATTTTAATAATTTCTTTGCCGGATTGCAAAAATAAAATAGGCCCTACTTTATAAATATCAACATAATCTCCGGTATCCTTAACAAGTTTTTCCGCTTTCGCAAAATCATAAACGTCTAAAGCCAGTATAATTTTTTTCATATTTACTCCTTAATTAGAATAATTAGTAGTTAGTAATGAGTAATTAGTAATTAAAGACTAACTGCACGACAAATACAAACAAAGATTATTCCCTCCTGCTACGCAGTCCACCCTTCAAAGACCCTATAATTTCTTTAGCGGTTTTTATTTTCTTTTCTTTCAAAATATTTTCAATGCCGTCTATTACTTTTATTATATTTTTCGGCGATATTAAACTTGCGGTTCCCACGCTTACGGCAGATGCGCCCGCAAGCATAAACTCAACCGCGTCTTCGCCGTTCATTATTCCGCCGCAGCCGAGTATTGGAATTCTTAAAACACTGTAAGCGTCGTAAACGCAGCGCACGGACATTGGCTTTACGCATTCGCCGGACAGTCCGCCTTTTACCGTCGAAAGTTTAGGTTTAAAAGTTTTCACGTCTATGGCCATAGCCGGATAAGTATTTGCAAGAGTTACGCCGTCCGCTCCGGACTTTTGCGCAACAAGCGAAAGCTCCGCAATATCCGTGACCAAAGGCGACAGTTTTGCTATTACGGGAACTTTTGAAATCTTCTTAACGCTTTTTATAATGCCCGACATAAGAGGCAAGTCATGGCATATTATTTTCTTTTTCAAGTTCGGGCATGACAAATTGAGTTCTATGCCGGATATTCCCTTTTGAGCGTTTAATATTTTCACTGCGCCGACATATTCGTTGACGGACGCTCCTGCAACGCTGACAATAACAGGCGCGCCGGTTTTGTGAAGTTTTTCCAAAGGCTCTTCGACAAAAGCTTTCACCCCGATATTTTGAAGCCCTATGGTATTTAATACCCCCGACGCCGTCTCGGCTATTCTAGGCTGCGGATTTCCGTGTCTAGGTTCAAGAGTTATTGTTTTTGTGACAATGCCCCCAAGCCTTCCCAAAGAAATCAAATCGCTAAGTTCATACCCATACCCAAAAGTCCCCGAAGCCGAAAGCACGGGATTTTTCAATTCTATTCCTGCAAAATTCACTCTCAAATCAGGTTTCATTTTATATCTCGACATCCTCAATATTGAATACGGGGCCGTCTTTGCAGGTCATTTTGTTCTGTCCTTTAATTTTTACCGCGCAGCCCTGACAGTTTCCAACTCCGCAGGCCATTTTTTCTTCCAGCGAAACGCAGCCTCCGGTATTTTTTTCTTTTGCTATTTTAATCACGGCTTTTATCATCGGAGAAGGCCCGCAGACATATATAAAATCGTCCGAATTTAATTTTTTTTCCAAAATTCCGGTGATAAAACCTTTGTAACCTTTTGAACCGTCTTCAGTAGAAACTATTATTTTCCAGCCTGCTTTTTTAAATTTATCAAGACACAACAAGTCTTTTTTTGAACGCGCTCCGTAATAAAGCGTTCCTTTCTTTTTCAATGAAACAGCCAGATAATGCACGGAAGCTATGCCCGTGCCGCCCGCAACTATTACGGGGTTTGAAGATTCCAGAGGATAACCGTTTCCTAAAGGCCCCAGCATTGAAATTTCGCCGGTTTTCATTTTAGAAAGTATTTCAGTTCCTTTTCCGGCAGTTTTATACAAAAAAGAAATCACGCCGCTTTTCGTATCATGAATGCTCAAAGGACGGCGCAAAAAAACGTCCGGAACGCCAATCATAAAAAATTTTCCGGGACTGCATGCTTGTGCCGTTTCATTTCCGGATTTAACTTTCAATTCAAAATAACCGGCGCAAATTTCTTTATTTGAGATGATTTTATACGTCTTATCGAACCTTTTTTTCATAGAAAATAATTATAGCAAAAACTCGTAAAATATCATAAATTCACACACAATAATTTTTAATGGGTAAAGTTTTTATTTTATAAGCCAAATTCGTATGAATTTGGCTTACGGAAAAGCAGTTTTGCATATAAATGTATTTTTAAAAAACTTTACACATATACGGCTGCCGGATTAATTTTTGATTTCGTATACTATGCTGCCGTTTACTATTGTCATTATGGAGGCGCCTTTGAATTTTCTGTCTATGAACGGCGAATTTTTGCTTTTTGAGAGTATGCTTTCTTTTGTGAATTCGTATGAATATTCCGTATCGATTATAGTTATGTCGGCTATGCTTCCCACTTTCAAAGAGCCTCTGCCTTCAAGGTTAAAAATTTTTGCGGGATTTACGGACATTTTGTTTATTGCTTGGCTCAGGCTTAAAACTTTTTTGTCTACCAACTCATTTAACGCAAGGCTCAGCATTGTTTCAAAACCTATTATTCCGAAAGGAGTTAAATCAAACTCTCTGCTTTTTTCTTCTTGCGTGTGCGGAGCGTGATCCGTCGCTATGCAGTCTATTGTGCCGTCGGCAAGACCGGCTTTTACCGCATCAACGTCTCTTTTTTCTCTAAGAGGAGGATTCATCTTCGTGTTTGCGTCGTACACTTTTACTATATCGTCGGTCAGCGTAAAATAGTGGGGACAGGTTTCGGCAGTAACGTTTATGCCTTTCCTTTTTGCCTGTCTTACGAGTTCAACCGACCCTTCCGTAGAAACGTGCGCTATATGAAGATATCCGCCGGTAAGTTCTGCAAGCATTATGTCGCGGCTTACCATGACTTCTTCGGCTTGTCTGGGGATTCCCCTAAGACCCAGTATCATAGAGTTTTTTCCTTCGTTCATAACGCCGTTTCTGCTAAGTTCTTTGTCTTCGCTGTGTGAGATCACGGGAAGTTTAAACATTTTCGTATATTCTAAAGTGCGGCGCATTATCTGCGAATTTGACACGGGAAGACCGTCGTCGCTTATTGCTATGATTCCTGCTTTTTTTAAAACGCCTA
>JAISDI010000099.1 GCA_031264895.1 Endomicrobium sp.
GGAATTTAAATCCGAAATATCAAAACTTTCAACGCCGTTTGCGCCCAGTTCCGAAGCTTGCTTTTCATTTGTATAGTCCCTGTTAAACGCTTCCGGAACGGCCTCGCCCATTGCACTGAATTGTCCGTATAGAATTCTTCCTCTGTAATTTTGTTCTGCTATGGTATTGTTTTTATTCCATCTGTCAAGAATGACCGCTATGGCGTTTATTATTTCTTGAGACGTTTCGGGATATATTCTGGCAAGATTAATGTGGAACATGTCATGTTTGCTCCAGCCTTCGGGCAGATGTTGCTTTATAGCTTTAAAAAATCCCTGCACAATTTCAGAGTCTGTATCGAGCCTGTACACAATTTGCCCGTTTGGAGTTATATCAAAACTGCCTTTCAGTTTGCCGCCGGCTTGCGATAAAACTTCAAAAAATTCATTGGGGATCGCATTTAAAGCTCTCTGTACTTCATCCTGCGGAGCCGGTTTGTCAGAAGTACCTGATTTGTTATTGCTTATTGAAAGATGATAGTCTTTAGGGTCAATAATATAAGCGTTACCGTCGCTTAAAACTTCTGAAAGTTCTTCATATATTTCCTTAAACGCGCCTTGATTTGCGCCAAGATTGACTATTACATTGCCCGTTTCCGAATATTTTTTCTTCGTTCTGCGCTTATCGGAAAAAAACATGCGCATTGACGTTGACATTCTCTCTCTGTCAACGGAAGTGTTGACAGAAAACATATCTGACGATTCAGTTGCTTGTGCAGAAACTTCTTCAGAAGAAGAAAACGGCTGAGGCATAAATCTTTCCAGCGCCGCTTTATCATAGCCTAAAGCGGAGTACGCTGCCAAAAATATCCTCGCAGCTATTCTGACTTCGCCGTTAAGCAATTCGTCCCTTTTATACGCTTTGAGAATTGCTTCCTGAATGCTTTCCGGCATTTTTCTTATCAGGTTTTTGTGCACGCCGTCAATAACATCGGGAAGCGACAGATCGGTTTCTATGTCAAAGATAAGTCCGTCGCCGGTAATAATGTTATTTTCCGCCGCAAATTTCATTATGTTTTTTACAGTTTGGTAAGTGCGCGGGTTAAAAACGGCATTATATAATGAAGCCGCATCGGCGGCAGTACCGGCAGAGGCTGAGGCCGCTGCGGAAAATTTCAGTTTATTTATTTCCTCGATTTTTTCGACAGTTTCTGCCGGAAGTTCTATCTTTCCGCCGGAATTTTGTAATGTTATTGTAAAACCGTCCGCTAAAGTGATGACCGTTTTATCGGCAGAAAAGCTGAAATCTATTTTTTCTCCCAAAGCTTCGCTTATGCCCTGAATAAGGAAAGCGATGTTTTGTTCGCTGTATGAGAGCGATGAAAGCGACGATGAAGCGATTTCTATCATCATTTGCGCTATTTCCGCGCGCGACGCCTGCAATGCAAGCGCCAAAGCCAAAGTCTGCGCCTCAAAAATATTGCCTTTGGCAAGGAAATAATTGTAACTTTCTTCAGCAGTTTTTGTTTCCTGAGTTATGACAGGCATGAGACTTATGTATGAAGTGCGGTTTTGCGTAAATATTTTGTTGAGACCTTCGCTGTGAAACCCGCCGGTAACGACTATAACAATATCATTTCCGGATTTCTTATTAAGTCTTTTTTCTATGTTTTTTACGAATATGGCGTTTCTATCTTTGTTGATTCTGTAATATTGTGTAAGGAAATTTATGTCTTCTTTCATTGAGTCCAGAGTATTATTAAAAGCATATTTGGAATATATTTTTTCAAATCTCGGGTACTCTTTTTCAAAAAACTCATAATCGCCGGCAGTTATTTTTGTGTTCAGAAAAGCTTCCAAATAAATATAAAAATCGCTTAAAAAAGATATTTCCGTTTCTTCAGCCGTAGCCGAAAAGGCAATTCTGATATCTTCTGATATTCTTCTTTCTTCATTGATAAGTTCAACGGGATTTATTTTTCTGCTTGCCGCCATGTAATTTATAAGCTGCCCGAGACTTCCGGAAGCATTTATATTTATGCCGTACTTTTGCGAAAGTTCCGGAAGACGTAAACTTAATTCCTCTATATTCGAAAAGCCGGCCGTAGCCAAAGAAAGTTTACTGTAATCGTTATAGGAAAGTTTGTCTTTCAGGTGATTGACAAGCCCCTGCATTTCAAGAGAGGCTTTATTGTAATTGATATTTTTTCCGGCGTTGAGCAGTTTGCAATAGGCGCTAAATATTGGATATTTGTCGTGTGAAAACGAAAGCAGCGAATTATATTTATCGTCATTTTGGCTTAATTTTTCTATATATTTTTTTAAAAGGGCATAATATCTTTCTATCGGCATTTTGCCGTATTTGTAATTCTCGAAAGTATCAGTAAATTTATGGTTCTCTCGGCTGAAATATTTTGCTTTTAGATAATCTATTTCGGATCTTATTTCGGAAAGTTTTTCATTGTATTTTGCATTGCCGTCTAAAGCTTTTGAAAGTCTTTTGAGGTTTTGTTTATGTACGGTTTCGTCTTCTAAACCGTAAAACGGAATTTTAACGTCATTTTTCAAATAATAATATTCGGCGCCGGTCAGCCTTCCTTTTTCAAAAAGACCTTCAATTATATTATTTCTGAGTTTTTCGTCTTTTACCCGCCCGAAAATGCCCGTATCGACTTCGCCGTATCCGCCTTCGACAAAAACAGCCGAAACGTTATAGCTTTTTTGCAGATTCTCCATTATTTGTTCAATGTTTTTTTGAACTTCTATGTGACAATGCAGATCCTGTATGTTTATGACCGTGTACGGACTGTCCGCAAAAGTTTTTGATTCTATGACTCTTCCAAGGTTAAAAGGAATAAAACTTGTTGCATTTTCAACATTGTTTCCGTCATTGCCGGACGCAGCGGCATACGCAATATCCGAGCCTATTGCCGAAATTATAAAACACAAAGTTGTAAAAATCGAAATCAATTTGTTCATAATTTTTCCCCAAAAAGAAATTCGACCTGCCGCAAGGCAAGTCGAATTTTAAAATAACCTATTATTAATAAACTCATACGCAGGCACGCTTCCTTTTTGAAGCGCCTCGATCGACAGCAAATATACCTTGGTGATTTCAGTCCCTCCGGAAGGACTTCCCCTCATTCGTTCATCGAACAGTTTTATGAAACCCAAAAAATTTTGTCCCGAAAACGTATCTCTTTTAACTGACGCCGCCGCACTCACACATACGTTTACAAAAAGTTTATCCATTTTTGCATTGCATACGGGCGATTGGTCATTGTCGGGGCTTTGTATATGCATATTCAAGAAAAAATCTTTAGTTCCGTCATAATATTTTTTAACGATTTTTCCCGAGATGTCGAGCAGGTTTACGGCTTTTGCGGCGGCAAGCGAAATTTGCGGACAGTCATCTTTTTGAAAGTATCCGGCCAGTTCCGCAAAGCACGAGCGGGGAATTGAAAATGTGAGAAGACAAACTAAAATAATATATGCCGTTATCTTATCTTTCATGTAACAATTCTAATATATTTGCCGTTCTTTTGCCAGTGTAAATTGTAAAATATTATTAAATTTAAAATACTTAAAATTCTTTTATTTAAGGCTTTTTTATTGTTTACATTTAAATTGTTTAATATTATAATTATCGAATGTATATCGATAATCCAAAAACTTATAAAAATTTGCTTACAGGGCTGGTTTGTGCAAACATATTTTTCGTCATTTTCATGACATCCGTATCTTTTCTCATTTTTGTGAGCTATGATACGGTTTTATGGCAAAACTGTCCGAAGTTTGACATACTGAAAGTTTTTATTCAAAATATCAGATTTAACCTCTCGATAGCCGGTTATTTCAATATTCCTGTTTTTTTGCTTCTTTGCGCTCTTTTGGCTTTTTCACCAGCGCATATAACAAAATTTTTCATAAAGATCATAAGGTTATACTATCTTTTGGCTTTTATTGAGGTTTTTTCTTTGCTCACCCTTTCGCATATGCTCAAAAATATACCCCGAATGAACGAAATGATGATCTCAAAATATCTTTCAAAATTGTCCTCAATATATTCGTTTTTTAACAATACCACTTTTATGACGATGCTTATCGTGATGTCTGTTTTATTTTTGATCACGGTGATTTTCTTTTTATTATTTTTAAAGATTATTTTTACGGCGCGGGAATATACCGTAGAAAACAGCCGTAAAGCAATGATCACGACCGTAACAGCCCTTTTGATATGCATACTTCTTGCCAAAGGAAAAGTTATCGGACATTTGACCGTCAAAGACGCGTCAGTAACACCCGTAGTACAATTGAACGAATATGCGATAAGAGGCCCTTACAAAATCTTACATGATTTAAAAAATTTTGATTTTTCGAATATTATGATGATGCGGGATAAGAAAAAGCTTACCGAAGGCGGTTTTGAAGTTCTTAACTTTGACGACGAAGAAAAAGCAAAAGAGCTTTTATACAAATTTACGCCTATGCAAGAACTGTAAGCATACGGCTGTCCGTTCTGTCTTTCCTGTAAGAGAAAAATATATTATTTTCGCAGCAAGTGCAGCGTTCGCTTACGAGTATTTCGCGCACGCCTTCTTTCTCGAGGATTTTGCGGGCAATTGCGGATAGATCCAGTCTGCCGTTTTTGAGCTTCGTTCCAAAAACGTTTTCAAAATCTGCGCTCACTTCATAACAGCATTCTTTTATGTGAGGCCCGATATAAACGGAAATCGTTTCCGGGTTTATGTCAAACTCTTCTTTAAATATTTTTACAGCGTTTTGAAGTATTGCGTTCGCAAGGCCTTTACGTCCGGCGTGAACCGCAGCTTTAACGGATTTGTCTTTAGAAATCATCAGAACCGGCATACAATCAGCCGTGAAAATTCCCGTTATTATATTTTTATCAGCCGTTATAAGTCCGTCGCAATCGTCGATAAACTGTCCTTTGTCTTTTGCCGTAACGACCCGCACGATGTTTGTGTGCGCCTGCTTTGCCAAAACCAAATTATCGCCGTTTAAACCCAAAGAATGCAGCAAAACGTTTCTGTCGGTTTCGTTTTTCATGTTTCCGCACGGTTTTGTAGTGGTAAAATGGAAAGCCGGAAAGTTTTTTTCCGAGATAAGTTTTTCTTTCATAAGAATTAACGCAGATGTTCCATTAGAGCTTTCTAAAAACTATCTTTTTTCCTTTGTCGTCATCCCAGAGTGTCTTTGTCGGGGATTGATCCATTTTGCCGTTTTGCTGTTCGCCGTAATTCCCACTTTTTAAAGGGGGTGGACGGAGACAATGTCTCCGGACGGGGGATTTGCCGTATGCGCAAGGTTCTAAATTTCATGTTCAA
>JAISDI010000155.1 GCA_031264895.1 Endomicrobium sp.
TGATAAAAAAGTTACGGCTTTAATAGGCCCTTCGGGCTGCGGCAAATCGACTTTTATAAGGCTGTTAAATAAAATGAACGATTTGGTCGCCAATACTAGGGTTGAAGGAAACATTTATTTCGACGGCGAAGACATTTTGGACAAAAAATCGGACGTCGTAAAAATAAGAAGAAAAATAGGCATGGTTTTTCAAAAACCAAACCCGTTTCCCAAAAGCATATTTCAAAATATAAGCTACGGTTTGGAAATAAACGGCGGCAAAAGCAAAAAAGAAATATCCGAAACCGTTGAAAAATCTTTAAGAAAAGCGGCTTTATGGGATGAAGTCAAAGACAGGCTCCACGAAAACGCATTAAGACTTTCCGGCGGACAGCAGCAGAGATTGTGCATAGCCAGATGTCTTGCCGTAGAGCCGGAAGTCATTCTCTTTGACGAGCCTTGCGCAAGCCTTGACCCCATTTCAACAAATAAAATAGAAGAGCTTATTTTGGAGTTAAGAAAAATTTATACGATTGCTATTGTAACGCACAATATGCAGCAGGCTGCAAGAGTTTCCGGATACACGGCTTTTATGTATTTGGGCGAGCTGATAGAATTTAACTCTACGGATAAAATGTTCATAGCCCCCAAAGAAAAGAAAACCGAAGAATACCTGTCCGGAAAATTCGGTTAAAATTGAAACGTTTTTTTTTGATTTTTGCCGTCATGCGCTAGCGCAGCCTTTGCCGGCGGCCAGCGTTCCTTTAGTCTTTGCCGTGTCGTAATCAATCCACTGATTTGTATTTAACATGGATCGACCCACTGACTTTGTATTTAACGTGGATGCCCGATTACGAACTTCGGGCATGACGACAGAAATGATTTCGCTAGTTTGTCATTCCCGAAGGTTTTTATCGGGAATCCATTTTGTCGTCGTAGTAATTCCCCTTCTGTGACAGTCATTGACTATCGGGGTGGTAGGCGAAGCCGGACGGGGTAGCCGTTGTTGCCGTGTCTTTGCCTTTCTAGTATGCCGTGTGCAAGCGCCCGCCCGCAAAAGCCGGACGGGGAAAAATTGTTTTTGTAGTGTAGTTTTGTCGTTCTAATACGCCGTCTGCAAAGACTAAAAACAAAATAAAAAATTTCGGAGAGAAAAAATGTTTTCAGAAAAAATTGTCCTATTGAAAAAAGGCATAATAGATTATGCCGAGCATGTAGAAAGAATGATTGTAGAAAGCCTTGAACGGACAATGAAAAGAGACGAGGCCGTTTTACACAACATAATAGAAAAGGAAGAAGCGGTCGCCAATAAATATGAAATCGAATTTGACGAAACCTGCGTAAATTACATTGCCAGATACCAGCCTGTCGGAAAAAATTTAAGAATGATAATAAGCGCGATTAAAATGAGCAATGATCTTGAGAGAATGGCGGATCATGCCGTTAATATAGCGCAAAACGGTTTGTTTTTAATATCGCATCCGTTTGTAAAGCCTTTTGTGGATATTCCGAAAATGAGCGAATGCACCGTAGGAATGCTCAGGGAATCGATAAAATCTTTCGTGACCGAAGACATATGTCTTGCAAAAAAGGTTCTTGAAGACGACAATGTCGTTGACAGCTTCAAAATTAAAGTTGTCGATGAGCTTACGTCAATTATGAGCGACGAGCATAAAACGGTCGGCAGAGCGTTAAGACTTATCAACATCGCTTCGAACCTTGAAAGGATAGCCGATCTGGCTACGAATATATGCGAAGACGTTATTTATCTTGCGGACGGCGTAGTTGTCAAGCATAACCTGTTAAAGTAAGCGGTAAAAGATTCCGGCTATAAATTTATCCGCCGTTTGCGGTAAACGTATCCGGAAATTTTTATTTATATGTATAATATACGGGTGAATATAAAAAACATCTTTAATAAAACGGCTGATTTTTTTGACCCACATCGCAGAGGTCCTCTTTTTACGCATTACGGCATTGTGGGCATAATATTTATTGCCGCGGTAAGTTTTATTTTTTACAGGCTGGTAAGCTCCGTAAGCAGCACGACATTCGGCTGGCTCATAACATGGCTGAGCATAGGGATTCATGAATTCGGGCATAAATTATTTGCCGCAATCAGCGGCAGGAATGAATTTTGGACAATATGCGGCGGAACATTTCTCGAAATAGCGGTTCCTCTTGCCGCTTTATTTTTTTTCCAGAGAAAAGGGTCGGAAATACAGGCTGACATTTGCCTTTTTCTGCTGGCCGTAGCTTATAAATCCATCGGTTTTTATACCGGCATATCTTTATATGTCGGCGAGATAATGATTGTTAACGCGGCTGACGGGGCAAACTCTGTGCCGGACTGGGATTATATGCACCGATGGTTTGGCACCGAAGGCAAAGAGTATTATATGCAGCAGTTTTTTTATATTATGTCGGCTTTGACAACCGCATTGGGATTCTGGCTTTTAATAGCGCATATTTACAGATGGGTAAAAAGCGATGTCAATATGAATGAGGAACCCTGAAATTACTTCTGAAACATATACTTGCGGCATACAAAATAAATTCAAATCATATCCATTTTTATATATAAAATCTGAAATTTGACAATATCGCCAATATTAATATATACTTATAAATCAATTTTTATGGGGCTATAGCTCAGCTGGGAGAGCGTTTGCATGGCATGCAAGAGGGCGGCAGCGCGAAGAATAATGAGCGCAAGTCTTGCCGCGGGCGCGAGACGGTGAGCGCCCCGAACAGGGTTCAATCCCCAAATAAGAATATTTTAAACTTTAATACAAAAAATAGAAAAGACATTGTAACAGAGAAAATTCTTTTAATTACATAAATATTTGAAAATTTAATAAAAAAATGGGGCTATAGCTCAGCTGGGAGAGCGCTTGCATGGCATGCAAGAGGTCAGGGGTTCAATCCCCCTTAGCTCCATTTTTTCATTTTATACCCCACAACAATGATTTAACCCCCATAATAAAGCAGACCTCTTTCTAAAAGTGTCGTCCTGTTATACCATAAATTTATATAATGACTGTAAAATTAAAACGCACGGGAGGTTTGGGTATGCAAGGCAAGGCATTGGCGGTTTTTGAAGACTTTAACATAAGACGGCAATACGACGAGAAAGCTGATAAATGGTATTTCTCAGTCATAGATGTTATTCAGTCGTTGACCGGTAGTCCAAGACCAAGAAAATACTGGAATGCGTTGAAAACCAAACTAAATGCAGAAGGAAGTGAACTGTCCCAAAATATGGGACAGTTGAAAATGTTATCGGAAGATGGCAAAATGCGCCTAACCGATGTCGCCGACCCTGAACAGCTTTTACGTCTGATACAATCTGTTCCAAGTCCAAAAGCTGAACCCTTTAAGCTCTGGCTTGCAAAAGTAGGTTATGAGCGTATTCAGGAAACGGCTAACCCTGAAATGTCCTTAAATCGCGCAAGAGAAAATTGGAAGGCTCACGGACGCAGCGAAAAGTGGATACAGCAGCGTATGACGGGTCAGGAAACCCGCAACAAGCTGACTGACTACTGGCAGACACACGACGTTACGGAATCGGACGACTTTGCAGTTCTAACCAATATCATACATAAAGAATGGTCAGGATTATCGGTAAAAGGACATAAGTCGTTGAAAGGACTTAAAAACCAAAACCTCCGCGACCATATGAGCGAAGCAGAACTGATTTTTACCGCGCTTGCGGAACTTTCAACACGCCAAATAGCCGAAACTTCAAATGCTCGCGGAGTGAAAGACAACAAAGCCGCAGGCAAGAAAGGCGGCAAGACAGCTAAACAGGCTCGGCTTGTTTATGAAAAGAATACGGGGCAGAAGGTTATTACCGGAAAGAACTTCTTAAAAGGTACGGACAAAAAGAAACTTGAAAATAAGTAATGTGCAGTGCGGGCGACTCCATTCATATAACTATAATACTTATAGTTTTATCACACTTACTTACTATATAGAATGATTGCTATGGGCTGTCTTTTGATTTTTCCTTAGATTCTGCGTAACCCCATCTATGAAAGGCGACGAACTGAGACTGTAAACTCTTTCAGATTCTTAAAAAAGAGTTTTATAAATACCTACTCGTCTCCACTTAAATATAATTGCAGTATCTTTCATATCAAAAATGGTTGAAATTTCAGTCGTTTTCTTGGATTCAATGTTTTCATTTACGCAAACTAAGCCGTTTGGAGTTATTAAACTTTGAACGTCTTTTTTAATGTTCATCTAAAATTTTTTAACACAGAAAGATTTTACAAAATTTTCATAAATAACACTGCACAAGTCAAAATATTTAGTCTATAATCTAATATATGAAGCAATATACGGCAATTATTACATCCATACTGTTTCTTTTTTCGTGTTTCAACGGATATTGCGCTGTTGCTGCAGGTTCTTCTCCTAATGTTTCAACAAATTCTTTTTCAGTTCCTAAACAATTTGGCTTTGTCTCTGATTCTTTTATCCTTTCGAATAATAACCGGCTTGTAATTCTTATACAGGATTTACATAACGACAAAGAAACCCAAACCAATATAAAAAATATAATCTCAGACGTAGATAAAAATTACGGTTTTGACAATATCTTCATCGAGGGTTTATATAATAATCCCGTATGGCTTGCCAAAGA
>JAISDI010000216.1 GCA_031264895.1 Endomicrobium sp.
GTTCATATGCGGAAAAAGCGCATAGCTTTGAAAAACGGTATTGACGTTTCTTTTTTCGGGCGGCAGGCCGGTAACGTCTTTTCCTTCGAGCATCACCTGTCCTTCGTCCGGATATTCCAGTCCGGATATAATGCGCAAAAGCGTGGTTTTTCCGCAGCCGGAAGAACCTAGAAGCGTGACGAATTCTCCTTCTTTTACTTCAAGATTGATTCCGTTTAAAACATTAGTTTTCGAAAAACTCTTTTTTATGCCTTTTAGTTCCAGTATGGCCTTGCCCATTTTTATAATCCTTTCTATGCCGCCGACAAAATATTTGTTACTGCTTTTACGTCCAGCTTATAGTTTTTATCGCTTATTTCCGTTTTTATTTTCCTTTCTCCGTAAAGCAGAATCAGCTCGTAGACCGCCGGCTGGTTTTTGCCGCTTTTTTCTTCTAAAAGAAGGTTTTGAACTTTCAGTTTAAGTTCCCGCGACAAATCGTTTCTCGTCATAACAGAAAGTCCCGTTTCAGCTTGCAGCGTCTCCGGAAAATTTTGCGAAAAAGAAACGTCGGATTTGTATTCGGATAATGCCGAACGAACAAAAATAATTTCAAGTTCAGGGTCGGCAAGACCTTCGGGCGCGTCGGCTTTTACTTTGGCTTTTTGCGCGACAGCCGTTAAGAAAGAAAGCAAAGCTTCGGCTTTTACTTCCTGCGGAGTGTTTTTTTCTATCTTATCAAAGGCGGTTTTTAAGACGGGATTTGAGTCTATTCTCAAAATATTTGTCAAAATTTCCGCGGCGTCCGCACTTTTAAACGCGGCGGAAATACTTTGAAAATCCTTTATGTTTAAATCTGGAATTTCGGAATAGTCCGTTTCATACGCGATGCTTGCAGCATACGCGGGCGTTATCTTTTTATAAAACAGGTTTTTAATTTTCGAGCCGTCGAAAAAATTGATTATTCGTTTGATTTTAAGTTCTATATCGTTTCCGCTTAAAAGCGTTATGTAATCCTGCGTGTTGACAAGTTTTATTGAATCCGAACGGGTTTTTTCTATTTGCCGCTCGAGTTCGTTTTCATCAGAAAAACCGCGTATTTCGTCTACTTTGGACGGTTCTCCGGACAAGAAATCGACGGCGTAGATTTCCGCTGAAGTTTTGTCTATAATTCCGGCAAATCCTAAATTTATCAAACTTTTTTCGCCGAAATTGACGTTTTCTTTTTCAGCCGCGCTTTCCCTGACGGCAAAAATCCGTGTTCCGTTTTGAGACAGCGCGGATACAGCCTCTTTGATTTCTGACGCGCTTTTACCGTAAAAGAACCTCAACGGCGCCGCTATCTGAACACTGCCCGAATCGTTAAAAGCAGCCGCCCCTTTTTGAAGTGACAAAGAATTTTGCGCATAGCTCAGATCCATAACGAAATTTTTGGACATGGCCGCGTTCTCCGCTTTTTCTTCTTTTCTTATCTTTGAAATTACGTCCGGCAAAGACGCGCCCGAAAGTTCGGAAAGTTCTTCCAGATACTTTTTGCTTACTGTCAAATTATCCCATGCGTCGTAAGATATTTGTTCGTCTTCCAACTGCGGGTCTATGGATACGGACGCGCCGGAAACTTTAGCTTTTACGCCCACTATATTCTTTAAAGAGGAATTTGCAAACGCGACGATTTTGTCATAGTTTTCACTTTTCGAATATAAAACATACCTTCCCGTTTTTTTGCTTACCCATATTATTTGCCCGTCCGCCGTAAGTCCTGTATTTTCAAAGCCGTAATCGGCGTAGTTTTGCGGCGTTTCGCCGTTGATTATAAAAATATGTATATCTGCCCCGTCTTTAAGCTTTTGCACGGAGGACGGCTTTTGCAAATTTATATAATTTTGCGCGTCCCTAGCGTACTCGTATGTAACTTCCAAATCGTATCCGTCTTTTGAAAATAAGTCTTCAATGTTTTCAGCGGCGTTTATGATAAGTGAAAGTATTTGCGAAATTTTGTAGTTTCGCGCGGGATTTATTTGCGCAGCTGCGGCGTTTTCATGTTCGTGCGATAAAGATTTTCCGTACTCTAACATATCTTTCACCAAAGCCGTAAACAAAAGTCCTGCATAATATTTAAGATTAGGTTCTTCTCCGGTCGACAAGGCGTAATTTGTCTCAGGACGCAGCTGCGGCAGATAGGAAAATTTCATGCTTCTCATATAAACCACGTCCAAATCTTCTTCAAAATTCGCAAATTCGCGTCCGTTTGAATTGTTGTTTATAAATTCTCTGTTGACCGATTGAACCGTTCCGTTCGGCTTTGAATTGGCTTTTTGAATCGCTATGTCGAGAGTTCCTTGTCCGTGCGCTACCGAGAGCGCTTCTATATCCGAGCCGGCGCGCAAAAAGCCCGAAGATAAACCGAAATATTTAAGTCTTTCGTAAATTTTGCCGGCTTCATCTTCGTCTAAAAATTCAGCCTCGTCGCTTACCCAGTCGCGCGCAGCTTTTGCAAAAACCCTGAAATTTTGGCGGTTCACATTTTGGTAAACCCAATTGTTTCTTTTTAAAAAATTTATTACGGAATTTCTTTTTTTTGCATATCCGCCGCTTTCAAGAGAAGTCAGATTTTGCAGCGAATATATATAGCAATAGTCGGTTCCGGGGTTTTTCGCTCCGTACAGAAAGCGCGTATTGAAAACTATCACGTCGGAACTTCCGTTTTCTTCGCCATAACTTTTGCCCTTTACTTCCACTACGGAACCGTCTTTATTTATAATCAGTCCTACTTCGCCGTTTTTGCCGGCGGGGTCTTTGATTTTTAGAAACAGAGAATTTTCGTCGCTTGAAAGCTGCGCCGGATAAGGAAAAACGTCTAAAAACTTTTGCAGTCTTTCCTTTACGATTTCGATTCCGTTTTGCTTTGGCAAAATGTCCGTAACGGCTGCGGCAATAAATTCCGTATTTTGCGTGGGAACATAATTTGACCCCATTGATATTTGATTTCTCATATTAGGGTTAAGGTATCTTTCCAAATGTTTAGGGAATTCTATTTTCTTTTTTCCGTCAGCCGCCAGAGAATAAAGCTCTATTGCGGCATATTCTTCGTCCAGCTTTTCGGCGTCCAGCTTTTCTCCGTAAGAAATCAGGCCGTTGATCAAAGAAGCCAAAACTCCGTTTAATTCTTGCGACGCCGCAGAGCGCGGGCTTGAAACGAAAGAAAGAGAATCGGTTATGTTTTCTAACGCAAAGTTTTGCGAATACACTTGACTGATTTCGCTTTCCGCAGCGCTGAAATGCGATTTCCTGAAATTCGCGTAACCGTTGCGGAGGTCGAGCCAAATTTTACCTTCGGCTATAAACAAATAGATTTCTCCGAAATCTTGAAAGTCGAACTTAAAACTTAACGAATATCTTCCGCTTCTTGAATCGGCATAAGGATCGGTTTCGCCTCTTTCGGATATATCCAATCCCGTATAGTTATAATGATACGGAGAATAATCTATTTCCAAACCGTATTTTTCCGTATATTCTTTCAAAACCTCTTGAATGCTTTCCGGATTAAAAGAATTATAGTCAAGGAAAGCCCGCATAGCGGCTTTTTTTAAAGCGTCTACGACGTTTTGTGAAAGGTAATCGGTTCTTTCCGGGCTGACTGCTTTAGGCAAAGCGGATATTTTCGAAATTTCTTCTTCTATTGTTTCCGAGTTTAACGTTTTTCCGTAAACGATAAGTTTATTTATGAGCGCGGCAGCCTGCGGATTTTCGATTTCATCCGAACCGTTTACGGAGTTTGCAAACAAAGGGCCGAAACGAACGTCTTCTGTGTTTGTAACTCTTTGCGCGTAGTAAGTTATATTGCCGTCGTCTATATCTATAAACTTTCCGTTTGAGTTTATCCTAAGTTTTCCGGAATTTTGCGGCAAAGAATAAAAGTCTGCCGAAACCGCTTTTATCCCGTCTTTTTTAAATTCGTTTATCAAAGGATTCCGGACGCCGTTTACATAATCAAGCCATATTCGTTTTACGGCTTTCGTTAAAGCGTCTTTATTTTCTTGAGAAGAATAATCTGTCTTTGCGGCCTGCGCGCGCGCAAGGCGTTTTTTATTTATCTTGGAAACAAGAAATGAAAATGCCTTTTTGTCGCTTTCGTTAAAATAAAAAGTTTCAACTCCGCCGGCAGATTTTCGTTTTACGGAGAATTTGCTTAAATCTTCTATATCTTCCGCCAAAATATGTTCCGAAGGAAGCTGATACCTTAAAAGAACGTCCGAGCTTTTGCCATAGCCCGCAAGTTCCTTTATAAAAATTTCTTCCTTTTCAAGTTTTAAAGAATATGCGATAATTTCGTTCAATATTTTCGACACAGTTTCGGAATGCCGCCCGCTGCTCAAATAGTCCGGAGTTATTTTGTCTTCGACGCGCAATCCTATCAAATCGCTTAAATAAAGCAAATCTTTAAACTTGCCGTTTTCTTCATAAAGGCTTCTTTGCGCCGCGTTTTTTTGCGCGTCGACAACGTTTGCGGCAATTTGAAATCTGGCGGGTTTGTCGGGGTTTGAGGTCGCGGAAGGCGCAAAAACGAAGGAAATGATTTTTTTTCCGTCGGCATAAACGTTGAAAGAATCGCTTTTTAAATATCTTATATCGGAGCTGCCGGAAAAAGATATCTCGCTTTCTATGCCTATTTCCTTAAAACGTTTCAATAAATATTCTTTTGCTTCTTCCCATGCTCTTTTTCCGGTTTCGTCTCCGGTTTCATAGAGATAATGTCGTTTTGCAAGAACGCCCGCCGAATCGAATTTGTCGTTTGCTTCGATAAAATCCGGAATGCTTTCCTTTTCTTCTTCGTATTCGCGATACTGGGGCAGAGAGTTTCCGAAAGCTATAAGCTTATCTATGGCTTTTGCTATTTGAGAGTTGATATTGGCCGGAGATACCAGCGGTTCAAACGCCGACAAAGTTTCGGCGTCGGCATTGGCGTCTATATAAATTTTTCCCGCTTTATAATCCAAAATATCTTCGGCGTAAATTATTATGCTTTTCGACGATTTTAACGAAGATATCCGCACGGAGGGTTTTTCGCCTTTAACTATGCCGACTCTATATTCCGGCGCCGGCGCTTTTTTGTCTGCGGAATCCGTTTGTATAAAATCGCCCAAAAATATAAGAACGTCCGGGTCTGAAGTGCGAAAAACTATGCTTGCCGCCGCTTTTTTTAAAGAGTTTATTACATTTTCGTCTTCATAGCCCGCGTTTGCGGCGGATATTTCGGCTTTCTGTCCGAGGGGAACGTTTGAATCTTTTGCCTCCGCTTTTTTTGCCGGATCGCTTTGCGTCTGCGGGTTTAATGCCTTTTCTTTTTCAAACAAAGCTCTTATCAAAGTTTTAAACTCTTCATATTTGCCGTCGGGCAAATCGAAATTCCACGAACCGTCTTCTCCGAGAGAATACTCTGCCTGTTCGGGAAATTTTTCTTTAATTTCACTAAGATTTCTTTCGATCGTTCCGACATTTTTGGCTTTCACTTTAAAAACGGTCATTACCGGCGGACTCAAAGCTTCTCCGCCTTTAAAAAACCTTGCGATATTATGTCCGAATTCTTTTATGATTGCCGATAAATTATAATTGAAATGAAGCCTTATTACCGTCCTCCTGATTTTTGCGGCTCCGGAATGTTTTTGAACAAGGTTTAAAACCGTTTCATAAATGCGGTTTAAACCGGCTTCAAGCTTTTCTTTTTGTTTCCCGTCATATCCGTGCGCGTTTATAAAATCATCGTATAATTTGTCATCGCCGCCGATTTTTGCATATATTGCCGCTGATATTTCGTCGAGTTCCGCAAACGGAGCGGAAAATAAAGATTTAAGCGTAGAAAATTTAGTTTTTTCTTTTTTTACGTCTTTTTTTGCGATTACAGATATGGTTTCAAGAACGCCGCCTTTTTGTCCGCTTACCGTTATGCCTTCCGAAACTAGCTGCCTTAAATAATCTACGACTTCTTTAGTAATTCTTTCGCCGGGCAGCAAAACCGGAATTCCCGGGGGGTAGGGAGTCAGCGTTTGGGCGCAAATGCGTCCGACTATGGAATCGTCTCCAAGAGAAACTTCCTCGGTTTGCGACAAAAACGCCGCTTCTCTGGGCGAAACCGCAATGTCTGTCGTAAGCGTAGGGATTTTCAATTCCTGAGTTCTTGGCTGTCCGCCGTATTTTTTGCTTATGTCTCTTAACGCTTCGACGAAATTTTTTATGTCGTCCAAATTTGAACCTTCGCCCATTATTGCTATCAAATTAAAATCGTCGGCATAATCTATTTGTATTTTGTATCGTTCTTTCAGAAGTTTTTCTATATAGTGTCCGGAAAGACCGGTTCTTTCAACGTTGACGGTAAGTTTTGTTTCGTCCAAATCGTAGCCCGATTCTTGTATTTCTTCTCTGGTAAAACATTTCATGGACGGTATATTTTCGTTTATGTACGCTCTGCCCCAGCGCGCGGCCTCAAGCGTTTCGTTAAAATGTTCTTCCCCGTAAAAAAACGCCTGACGTCTGGCCAAATCTATATTGGCTAAAGAAAAATAATTCGGACTTGTCGTTTGAAGCATAGAAAGAATTTTTTTAACTCTCTCTATATTTATGCGTTTTGAGCCGACGTGTAAAACCGAACTTTGCGACAATGCGGACAAAGTTTTATGCGTCGACTGGGTAACCATATCCGCGCCGGCGGCCACTGCGGACTGCGGAAATTGTCCGTTAAAAAACAAATGAGCCCCGTGCGCTTCATCGACTAAAAGAAGCATTCCGTTTTCATGGCAAAGCTCGGCGATTTCTCTCAGCCGCGTCGTTATGCCGTTATATGTCGGCGACGTTACGAGAACGGCCTTTGCCCTTGGGTTTTTTCTAATCGCCTCTTTTATGTCGTCATAGCCGGAATTAAAAAGCAATTTCAAATTGCCGTCGATTTTGGGCGTAAGCCAAACCGGCCTGATATCGAACAGTTCAATGCCGGCCTCTATTGATTTATGAGAGTTCCTCGATACTATTACTTCGTCTCCTGGGTTAAGCGCAGAAAACAGCATAGCGTGATTGCCGACGGTAGTTCCGTTGACTAAAAAGAAAGAATGTTCAACGCCGTAAGCCTGCGCCATAAGTTTTTCGGCTTCGCCTATAGGGCCGCTGTGGTCGTGGAGAGAGCCTATGTCTTCCGAAAGGCTTGTGTCATAGTCGCCTATTTTTCCGATATATTCTTTAAGCTCGGCTGGAAGGCTTCGTCCGCCTTTATGCCCGGGAGTTTGCAGGGACGTTTCTTTTGCGGCAGTTTTTCTTTTAACGGCATCCCATAGAGGCGTCTTGGATTGTTCTTGCGCCATAGATTCGGCATGACGAAACTGCGCGGTTTTTGAAGGCCGGATAAAATCGCTTAAAAGATAGGAGACGTATAAAAATTTAAGCCAAGAGGTTTCGTTTTTAAAATCCTCTTTTTTTATCTGTCTTTCAATAATCGCCTTTTGTATAAAATCCGGCATTCTTGCTATAAGTTTTGTCTCGATGCCGTCAATATTTTCCGGAGCTTGATAAATGCCGGCAATGTCGAATATAAGGCCTTTTCCTTTAAAAATTTTATTTTTCGAGGCGAACTTTGCCGCGCTTTTTACGACCGGATATATGTTCGGAATTACTATATCCGTTCCGAAATTTAAATTGCTTATTTTAAATATCGAATAAAAATCTTTTAAAAATTCCATTGCTGCGGAGCCTTTTAAAGATTCTTGCGCGTCTTCATTTTCAAATCTTGTAAATTTTCCGCGTTTTTTTATCGTTATTTTCCCGTTTTCA
>JAISDI010000217.1 GCA_031264895.1 Endomicrobium sp.
TTGTCGTCATCCCCGAGTGTCTTTGTCGGGGATCCATGTTCGTCGTAAAACAAAAACTTCTTTAGTAAAAATGGATGCCCGATTACAAATTTCGGGCATGACGAACAGTATTTTAGAAAAACTTATTCTAAGCCGCAATTTGTGTCGCAGTGGTCATGATCGTCGTAATCCGTTCCCGGGCCGGCTTTCATTCTGTTTCCGGTTTTAAGAAAATGCGAATAAAGAGGCGACATGTCTCTCAATCTTTGTACTATCGACGGAAACTCATCGATTAAATAATTTATTTCTTCTTCCGTATTGTATTTTGAAAGCGTGAACAAAATGGATCCCTGTCCTACGGCCACGTCAACGTTCATCGCGGTCAAAACGTGCGAAATTTTAAGATTTTTGTTCGCGCAGGCAGAACCGCTTGCCGCCATGATTGCTTTTGCGTCTAACAGCAAAAACAGCGCTTCTCCTTCTACAAACTCTATTGAAAAATTAACGTTTCCGGGAAGGCGGTTTTCCTGTCCGCCGTTCAAATAAATGTAAGGAATTTTTTTCGGCAGTTCGGAAATAAGTTTGTCTCTGAGTATTTGCATTTTTGCCGAATTTTGCGCTGTTTCGGCTTTTGCAATTTCACAGGCTTTGCCAAAACCCGCTATTGCCGCAACGTTTTCCGTTCCGGAACGCCTTGAATTTTCCTGTACTCCGCCTTCGATCTGCGGCGCGATTTTCACGCCTTTTTTAAGGTACAATGCAGCCGCGCCTTTTGGCCCGTACATAACGGAAGCGGAAAAAGTTAAAGCGTCAACGCCCCAATCCGCCGCGTCAACCGGAATCATTGCGCACGCGCTTACCGCGTCCGTATGAAAAAACGCTTTACTTTTAGATTTAACAATCGAGACAAGTTTTTTTATATTTTGAATTGAGCCTGCTTCAGGGTTTGCCGTTTGAATTGAAACTAAAATCGTATCGTTTTTCAATGCTTTTTGTAGTTCTTCTTCAGATACACAACCTTTACTGTCAACCGGAAGATAAGTTACGTTAAAACCGTTTTTTTCAAGCCTTTTTGCCGCATTCAATATTGAAATATGTTCTATTGCCGATACTATTATATGTGTGCCAAAACTTTTATAAGCTTCGGCAATTCCTTTTAAAGCCAGATTGTTTGATTCCGTTGCGCATGAAGTAAAAATTATCTCCTGCGCCGCGGCGTTTATAAAATCCGCAGCTTGTTTTCTGGCTTCTTCAACGGCATTTTTTGAAACCGAACCTAAAGAATAAATGCTTTGCGGATTGCCGTAATATTCCAAAAAGTACGGTTTCATCGCTTCAAAAACTCTTTCATCGATTTTAGTGTTCGACTGATTGTCCAAATAAACCTGTTTCATTTCGTTTTCCTTATATCTTTTCGAACATATCTTTACCTACTCCGCAAACGGGACAAACCCAATCTTCAGGTATCTGTTCAAAAGGCGTTCCCGGCTCTATTCCCGAATCAGGATCTCCAATCTCAGGATTATAAACATAACCGCATGCAGAACATCTCCATTTTTCCATACGTCCCCCCTTTTTCCCCAAAAATTACCGTCAGACCCAATCGGGTCTCTCTAAAAACTCAATTATCCTTTTTTATTACCGCTTTTGCAAGCTTTGCAGACGCCGCTGTAACATATAAAAATATCTTCCACATTATGACCGTCAATATCATACCTTAAAGCGTTCTTGCAGCATATACCGACATCATATATCCTGCCGCATTTGGTACATACAAAATGGTAATGAGGCTCAGTGCGCGCGTCAAAATGTTTTTCCGAATCTTTTGTTTTAATACATTTGATTACGCCTTCTTCGGCAAGCTTGTTTACCGTATTATATACAGTAGTTCTCGAAACGGTAGGTATTTCCTTAACTATCTCTTTATAAATAATGTCAGCCGTAGGATGAGAAGAGGTATTCATTAAGAATTCCAATATCTTCCTACGCTGAAAAGTCTGCCTTAACCCCAATGATAAAAACTTATTTGTAATCATTACAATTTAGTATTTTATACAAATCATTTCATTTTGTCAAGGTCTTTGCAGACGGCAGACTAGAACGACAGGCCTTTACAGATGGGTGTTGCGTACGGCAAGTTAGAAAGGCAAATTGGAAAAGTTATGTTTCTTAAATTTTTGCTGTGGTCGTTATTCCACTTTATAAAAAAAGTGGACGAAACATTTTTTGTCTCGGACGGGGGACAATTTGTCTTTGTCGATGCTGCGCTGTGTCTTTTCTAGTTTGCCCTATCTTAAAACCGTTTCTTTTCCGCGGGTTTGCATTACCGTTAGGGAGTTTAAAGCTAAACGCAAATATTTTATGCCTTCATCTTCGTATTCTTCCAGAACGCCTACGGCTTCTACCCAATCGTTTGGGGCGGGGTATTGGTTGTTCCAGTACACTTCAAAGCCGGCGTTGGAGTCAAAACTGCAGCAGCCGGGGCCGTATCTTATTACAAAATAGCGTTTTTCGCCGTTTGGCTGCTCGTATGTTCCGAAAAGTCCTTCGTATTTTATCGTTTTTCCTATGTATTCTTCGGCATTGAGATATATTTCGTTTGTCTGCGTTATGAAAAATTTTTCTTTGATTTCTATAATTCCTTCTGATTGGACTGCCGTCCGGGCGGAAGAGCCGTAAATCAACATTACCGCTGTAAATATTGTGAGAAACGTCAGCGCTTTTTTCATATTTGACCTCTCTTAAAAAATGTTTTTGATCTAAACCGTCTGCGCGCAAAACCAGCGGCGGAAAATAAAAGGAATGCCGCAATGTTTATTATCACAACGCTTGCGCCGGCAGGCGTGGCGTAAAGGTATGAGCAGACAATTCCGGCAAAAAAACATATAACCGAAATAATTGCCGCGCATATCGTAACGCTTTTAAACTTTTTGAATACGCGCATTGCCGTAAGCGCCGGAAAGATTATAAGACTTGAAATTAAAAGAGCGCCCATCATTCTCATTCCAAGCGCGATCGTTATTGCAGTCAAAAAAGCGATCAGCATATTATAAATGCCGGTTTTAACGCCAGTGGCGCGCGCAAAAGTTTCGTCAAAAGTTACGGCAAATATTTTATTGTAAAAAACGACAAATAAAATAAGCACGCAAACGGCCAAAGCCGCGCTTAAATTTACGTCGCTTTTGCTCATGGCAAGAATACTGCCGAACATATAATTGCAAACGTCCGTATTCATTCCCGTAGTTAGCGAAACTACCGCTACGCCTATTGCAAGAGAACTTGTCGAAATAAGCGCGATTGCCGCGTCTCCTTTAATTTTTGTGTTTTCGCTTATACGCAGCAAAACAAAAGCCGCGACAACTACCGCCGGAACGGCAACGCTAAGCGGAGCCGCGCTTAACGCGGCGGCAACGGCAAGCGCGCCAAAACCAACGTGCGAAAGTCCGTCGCCTATCATGGAATACCGCTTTAAAACCAAACTCACCCCGAGCAGCGAAGAACAAAGCGAAATAAGAAGCCCTACAATAAAAGCGCGGACAATAAAAGCGTAGGAAAACATTTCGCTTAAAGTGTCAATCATATATTTTTCCTCCGGTAAAATCCGCCGCGACGGACGATTTTATGTAATCTTGCGTTTTGCCAAAAAATGCCTGCGTATTTTGACAGTTTAAATTTTGCGCAGCGCCGCATTTTTGCAGATGAAGGATATGGCTTGCGCATTTAAGCGCGGCATTTATATCGTGCGACACCATTATTATGCTCATACCGCCGGCGTTTAGCGTTTTTATTAAACCGTACATTTCGCGTGTTGCAGTTGGGTCAAGGCCGGAAGCGGGCTCGTCCAAAAGTAAAAGTTTGCCCGCGGCGCACAAAGCGCGCGCCAGCAGCGTTCTGCGCTGCTGGCCGCCCGACAATTCCGCATAACATTTGTTTCGTAAATCCCAAATATTTAGACTGCGCATATTTTCCTGCGCGGCGTATTTATCTTTACGCGAATAAAAAGGCAAAAAACCGCGCTGCCCTAGCCGTCCGGAAATAACCGCTTCGTATACGCTTGCAGGAAAATCTTTTTG
Source organism: Endomicrobium sp. (assembly GCA_031264895.1). Lineage (GTDB taxonomy): Bacteria > Elusimicrobiota > Endomicrobiia > Endomicrobiales > Endomicrobiaceae > Endomicrobium_B. The sequence goes on from JAISDI010000217.1 coordinate 4,053, forward strand.
CGCAGCCGTTTGCTGCGGAAGATAGCCCGTTTGGTTTAGGCAAAACTCTTTTGAAATAAAAACGTTTCCGCCGACGGCGGTTTTAAGGCCTAACAATCCTTTGATAAGCGTGCTTTTTCCGGAGCCGTTTTCCCCGACAATGCACAAATAATCTCCGGGATTTATTTCAAAATCAAGGTTTCCTATGACGGCGTTTCCTTCATATCCGAAAGACGCGTTTTTACAGGCTATAAGAGACATGTTATTGCAATGCCTCCTTGAGATTTAAAACGTTTTGTTTCATAAGTTCCAAGTAAGTCAAACCTTTTTCAAAATCCGCTTTTGAGATATTGTGCGCGGAATGTAAAAGCATTATTTTTGCGCCGGACGCTTCCGCGACGGTATTTGCCATCTTTTCATTCGAAAGTTCTATATGAAACACTACCGGTATTTTTTCGGCTTTTACTTTATCTATCAAAAATTTCACGGTCGCCGCGCTGGCTTCGGTTTCGGTAGAACAGCCCGGAAAAGCCGCAAAATATTGAAGTCCGTAAGCGTGCGCAAAGTACCTGAAAGGAAATCTGTCGGCAAAAATTACGGTCTTGCGGTTTGAATTATTTACTGCGTTTTGAAATTGGACGTCAAGCAAGTCAAGCTCGCTAATATAATTTTGCGCGTTTTGTTGGTAGTAAGAAGCGTTTTGCGGATCCGCTTGGGAAAGCGCAGCTGCAATTTTTTGAACTATAAGCTTTGCATTTTTAGGAGAAGTCCAAACATGTTCGTCATAAACGGTTCCTTCTTCCTCTTCCTCCTCTTCCTGCATTCCTTCGACGATTTCTTCTTCAAGTTTATCAACGCAGTCGATAAGCGTAACGATCTTCATTTTACTTGTATCCATAGACTCAAGAATGACGTTGACCCACTCGTCCGACTCGCCGCCGACGTATATAAAAATATCGCTGTTTTGAATTTTTATAATATCTTTCGGCGAAGGTTCAAACGAATGGCTTTCGGCGGCAGGCGGCAAAAGCATGCTTATCTCCGCTTTATCGCCGGCTATTTGGCGGGCAAAATCGTAAGGCGCAAATATCGTTGTTACGACGCTGATTTTAGCGTCGGAATCTTTCTGAAGGGAATTTTCTTTTTTACAGCCTGACATAAATGCGCACACAAAAAGAGCTGTGCAAAAAACAATAAAATATTTCATGATTATCTCCATGTTAAATAACATTCCGTGTTAAAATAATAAATTTCAAAAGTTCTAAATTTGCGGAGATATTCTCAATTATTTAATCTGACTTTTAAACTTACAGGCGTGGCGCATACGGGGTTAAAGGAAAAAATTTTGGAAAGAAAAACCGCAAAAAACAGACAAGCGGCAATGAACGCATAAACGGTCAACGGCTGACAAAACTGTTTTAAAAAGTTTACGGCGGCATCCATAATATATTCACATTCCGCGCAGCCGCCGTTACACCCGTCGCAATCATGCTCATGATTGGAATGCGTTACAATAAAAGCCGTTGAAAACAAAAGGAATACAAAAAAGAAAATACAAAACAATGCCGCAAAAAAATTGAATTGCGGCGCTTTCTTTTCAGACATTTTCAAAAAGATTTGATTAAACATTTTTTGTACCAAATTTTTACTATTTAATATCTCTAAAAAACCTAAAAAAGTTAAAATTAAAAAGTTCGTCATCGACCATGAAACGAATTCAGAGTTACGACAAAAGACAAAACTGCAAAATGGATCAACCCGATTAAAACATTCGGGGATGATGGCATAGGGGCTGTCAATTCCCGAGCGTCGTAATCGGGAATCCACGTTAAATATATAAAAATTCAAGTGGGTTGATGACGACAAACGGCGAAACGGCAAAATGGATTCCCGATAAAAACCTTCGGGAATGACAAAAAAGCTACATCATCTTTGTCGTCATGCCCGAAATTCTGGAATTCTGTATTTCCACAGCGCCGGCTACAAGACTTGCCGTTTAATATGCTGTCTGCAATGTCCGGATCCAGCCATGTCATCAATTCTCAAAAAACTTTTTATATTTTAAATAAACGGCTTTTTCGCAGTTATATGCGGCATATCTTTGTTTTTTAAACAAAGGCGAAACTTGGGGAAACGCCGTTTTTGAATATTCTTCCAAGACTCTTAAAGATTCCTGCGCTCTTTTGAAATTCGCTGTTATTATGTCCGGCAAATTTTTTTTCATCGTTTCAGGCATATCTCTTCCAGAATCTGAAAAAATGTCACGTTCAGCTATCAAACTTCCGTAACAATCTCTTAAAATTTTATCAACGCAATGGCGAATGCCGCGCACTTTTTTGTATAATGCGCCATCGTCCAGCGCGTACCGCAAAAAATCCTCAACAACCCGCAGCCCTTCGCGGCATCTGTTCAAATTAGCGTCAATTATCCGTAAAGGAGATTGCTGTTGTTTCATTACTCTAAAACCCACTTTTTTATTTTATCGTTTGCCGTTAATTACTAATTATTTTTTTGAGTATCTTTTTACTATTAAATCAATCAGGTTTGTCGTTGATTTGCCTTGTACGAAAGGAGAGCGGTAGACTTTCTTTACATATTCTCTGCCGATAATATCTTGGAGTTTATAGTCTCCGCCTTTTACCCGAATGTCGGGGGTAAGTTCGCTTAAAATTTCTTTAGGAGTATCTTCGCCGAAAACTACCACATAATCTACCGGCTTTAAGGCAAGAAGAAGTTTTGCTCTGTCTTTTTCGCATACTAAAGGCCTTTTTGGACCTTTAAGTCTTGACATGGATTTGTCGGAATTTATAGCCACGATCAAA
>JAISDI010000239.1 GCA_031264895.1 Endomicrobium sp.
AGTAGATAAATATCAAGGAAAGAAAAGGAAGAATAAGAAGAGGAAGAAAAGAATAGAAGTAAACAGTAAGTAGGAACTAGGGAAAGTAGTTATTTTAATAACGGTAGGGCGAGTGTGCGTGTTGCCATTTTCAGAGGGCCTTTAGGCCCGTGCCTATAAAATGCCCTGGAGGGGCAGTGCAAGCCACCGGCACGGCCGGTGGGTATGACTTTACTAAAGAAGTTTTTGTTTTACGACGAACATGTATCCCCGATAAAGACACTCGGAGATGACGACAAAGGAAAAAAGATGTTTTTTAGAAAGATCTAATGGAATTTTTGGATTAAATGGTATTATTGTGGGTCAAGTATAGCTTTAAGAAAGTGGGAATTAACGACACGAAATAACTACAAAGACTATGCCGTCTGCAAAGTCCTTCGCATAAGAGGAATTTACGACCATAGTGCTATATCACAAAATCAAAAAAGCAATCCGTCTAAAAAAAGGCGGATTGCTTTTTGCATGATAAAACTTATTTTTTAAAAAGCGTTCAGAAGTTTTTGATAGCTTGCAAGCGGCCAGTATTTGTCTGCGACCAAATCTTCCGCCGTGTCAATTTGTTCTCTGATTTTTGCAAGGATTTCCGCGCCTTCAGAAGCGAAAGACTGCGCCGTTTCAGAAATGCCGCCGTGTTCAGAATTTAGAAATTTTTCAAGTTTTATTGTCAAAACGCGCGTATCGTCGTATATTTTGACCAGCATTTCTATTTCTTTCGGGAAAGAAGCGGATTTTACATTTAATTTCTCAAGTTCTTTATTTGTTTTTGCCAAAACTTTTATCTGCTTGAGAACGGCGGGCAAAAGCAAAGTGTTTACTACTTTTATCGCATACTTATACTCTATATCTTTTATTTTTATGTAATTTTCAAGTTTTATTTCTATCTTTGACTCAAGCTCTCTTTTTGAAAATATTTTATATTTCTCAAAAGCCGCAACCACGTCGTCTTTGAGGAAAAATTGCAGCGCCTCCGGAGTTGTTTTTGCATTGGGCAAACCTCTTTTTTCGGCTTCTTTGTGCCATTCTTGCGAATATCCGTTTTCTTCAAACCTGACTTCTTTGGTTTCTGCGATTATCTCTTTTATGACTTCCAAAGCCGCCTGTTTTACGTCGGTGCCTTTTTTTGCGGATATTCTTTGTATTATTTCGTCAAAACCGTATATCGCCAAAAGGTTTAAAACCGTTCCGGTGTCCGCCGGATTTGCCGAAGAACCCAAAGCCCTGAATTCAAATTTGTTTCCCGTGAAAGCCACAGGGGAAGTTCTGTTTCTGTCGGAATAGTCTTTGTTTACTTTCGGGAGATTTTGGACGCCCAAAGTTATTTCGTTTATTTCTTTTTCGTTTATTGAGCCGGTTTTTTCTATCGAGTTTAAAACGTCGTTTATAAATTCTCCGAGATAAACGGACATAATGGCAGGAGGAGCTTCGTTTGCGCCCAGCCTGTGATCGTTTCCGGCGTCCGCTACGGAAGCTCTTAATATTCCGCCGAACTTTTTTACGCCCAAAAGCACGGCGCATATAGTGAGGAGGAACGTAATATTTTTAAGCGGAGATTTTGAAGGTTCAAAATAATTGATTCCCGTATTGTCGCCTATTGACCAGTTGAAATGCTTTCCCGAGCCGTTTACGCCGGCAAAGGGTTTTTCATGAAGCAGCGCAGTCATGCCGTGTTTGTCCGCGACTTTTTTTAGCGTTTCCATAGCTTTTAAATTGTTGTCGATCGCCAAATTTTCTTCTTCGTAAAGCGGGGCAAGTTCAAACTGGTTTGGCGCGACTTCATTGTGCCTTGTTTTTATCGGAATTCCGTTACGGTATAATTCGTGGTCCAAATCTTCCATAAATTCAAGAATGTTTCCTTTGATATTTCCGAAATAGTGGTCTTCAAGCTGCTGGCCTTTGGCAGGCGTGTTTCCGAAAAGCGTTCTGCCGGTTACCGTAATATCCGGCCTTGACTCAACCAGCTTTTTTGAAAGCAGAAAATATTCTTGTTCCACGCCTACAAAAACTTTTATCTGTTTTGCGTTTTTGTTGCCGAGCAGTTTTTGAAGTTCGATAGCTTTTTCGTTTAATGCGCTTATAGAACGCAAAAGAGGCGTTTTCACGTCCAAAACTTCGCCTGTCCAAGAAAGGAAAACCGACGGTATCACCAAAGTTTTCGTTTTTCCTGCTTCAAGAAGAAAGGCGGGGGAAGTCGGATCCCAAGCAGTGTACCCTCTTGCTTCAAAAGTCGAACGTATGCCGCCGGAAGGAAAAGAAGACGCATCCGGCTCGGACTGAACCAACTGCGAAGCGGAAAATCTTTCCATTATTTCGCCGTTATCCCCATAAGTTATAAATGAATCGTGTTTTTGCGCAGTGCCGCCTCTTTGAGGCTGAAACCAGTGCGTAAAATGCGTCGCGCCGTTTTCTATTGCCCATTCTTTCATGGCATGCGCTACTTCCGCCGCTATGGACTGGTCAAGAGGTTCAAGATTGTCAACTGCCGCCGCAAGCTTTTTGTAAACGTTTTTGCTTAACTTCTGTTCCATTACCTTTTTTGTGAATACCAATTCGCCGTAAAAATCATGAATTGACTGCATCAGTGTTCTCCTTTTTCTAGGGTTTACCCAAATTTCAGGCCTTCCCGGATATTTTTTAGTATAAAATAACATTTATATTATTAAAACCAAGATGTCAAATCATAAAAAATCATGTTATTTTATAATTTTTGCTTTATGTTTTGTATAAAATTATAATTTCGTCAATAAAAAATAAAAAAATAAAGGCGCTAAGGATAAATTTTTCCTCAGCGCCTTTGCCGATTTTTTTTTATTTTTTTGTATTAAGTTGTAACTAATGTACAAACTTTTGATTATTTTGTCAAGGTACTAGCGCACGGTGTAGCGCACGGGTGCTTGCGTACGGTATATTAGAAAGACAAAAGCAGATGCTGAAATAAATTCAGCATGACGACAACGTCCCTGTCTGTCACCCTGAACTCGTTTCAGGGTCTGCCTTTTTGTCGTTTATCGCCATTGCTTGAATCTGTTACAGGAATTTTTAAATACAAATCAGTAGGTTGATGATAAACCTTTTAGCTTTTTTAGGTTTTTTATAGAAACCCAATTATAATTCTGGGTTAAAAAGTCACTATTGAACATTATAAACATTTTCAACGCTGAATTTGCTTGAAAAGCTCATTCCGTTAAATTCTATTTTAATTGTTCCTGCGTTAGCTGTCGGAACAAATATCACTTTGGAACCTGTAGCCGTATTTTCTCCGGTAGATTCAAAATATCCGTTTGTAGCAGACCAGACGGTATCAGACATATCTTCCAAAGATTCAACGTCATTTTCCATAAAATCTTCAGGATAAATCACAAGAGAAATAAGCTCGCATTTTAGAATATTACTAAAAATAAATTCATTATCCCTATCATTATATATATAACCATATGGCGTACCTGCAATATCTACGGCAGGAAAACTCTCCCGCACGTCAAATGCAAGAATCTTACCGTCTACAACAGTATAAGGTTTTTTATTGCCGCTGCTGTTGCTGCCGCTTCCTCCGCATGATATCAATACAAAAGCCAGACAAAATACTAAAACAAACGTAAAAACAAAATTCTTTTTCACTTTTATCTCCTTTTTTATTATTTGAAATATACCCCGCAGCTTGTTGCGGGGAACCGCTTAGCTGTCATACCGGCAAAAGCCGGTATCTAAGCCGACTTCCGTCGGCATGACAATTGATACCGCACAGTTTGCTGTACGGAGGTTTATTTTTTATTTTACAAGTATATAACATAAATTTATAAAAATACAATAACTTCATGGTATAACTAAAAATTTAATTTTATATTTTTTATTCTTAAAACTCTGTCTGCTTTTGAACTTTAAATAGCAAAAGCATGTTTATATATTTGACAAAATGAAAATAATATTTTATATTAATCTAAATTTTTTATATCAGCAGAAATAATTTGTGTGCTGCTAATAAAATTTAAAAGACAGTCAATAATAATAAGGAGTTGCAGCAATGTATAAATATTTTATGGTTTTTATAATATCCGTGTTTTTATTTTGTCCGGCGGCTTTCGGAGCGCATAAGACATGGAATGACGTTGTTGATGAAATGGAAAGCGTTGCCAAAGAATCGTATAGTAAATATGCGGCGGGAGATAAAAAGGCCGCAAAAGATGCCGTAGATAAAGCTTATTTCGGGTATTATGAAAAACTTGGTTTTGAAAAAACCGTTATGGCTTATATTTCCGGCGCGCGGGCGGCGCAGGTTGAATATCAGTTCAGTTTTATAAAAAAAGCCATAAATGCCGGAAAGCCGGATAAAGAAGTAAAGGAATCTTTAGATAAATTAGTTACTTTTTTAAGAGAAGACGCAAATAAGCTTGACGGAAAAGAAGAAAGCGCGTTAAGCATTTTTCTCGCTTCGCTTTTGATTATAACAAGAGAAGGTTTTGAAGCCATCATTATTGTAGGCGCGATTATCGCTTATCTGCGGCGCAGCGGTAATAAAGATAAAACGCGGTCGGTTTACGCGGGAGCGCTTATCGCCCTTGCGGCAAGCGTCGCTATGGCATTTGTATTAAACCGCATTTCAGGGCTTAGCGGAGCAAATCAGGAAATTATAGAAGGTTTTACAATGCTGCTTGCCGTAGTAGTGCTGTTTTATGTCAGCAATTGGATGGTATCCAAAGCCGGAGCGCAGCAATGGGGAAATTATATTGAGAAAAAAGTTCAGGGTTCTATCACAAAAGGGGGATTGTTTTCTCTTGCTTTCGCGGCTTTTCTCGCCGTGTTTCGCGAAGGCGCGGAAACGATTTTATTTTATCAGGCGCTTCTTGCAGATACCTCGACTTATTTTAATATGTTATGGCTTGGAATTGGCGCTGGCTGCGTCGCTCTTGTAATCATTTATATATTGATAAATATTTTGAGCATTAAGCTGCCGCTTAAACCGTTTTTTCTCGGGACAAGCGTTTTATTGTTTGTAATGTCGATTTCTTTTACGGGTTCAGGAATTAAAGAATTGCAGGAAGGAAACGTTATCAGCGTTACGCCGGCGCCGTTTATAGGTTCTGTAGACATACTCGGCATTTATCCGACGTTTGAAACGCTTACACCGCAGTTCGTTCTTTTAATACTTGCGGTCATATTATTTGCCGCGCATACGCGCAAATTGAAAAAACAAAAAGCAGCATAATAAAAAACAGCGTGATCTTAAAAAAGATCCGAAAATAAAAGGAGGAGTTTGTTTTATGAGTAAAAAAACAGCAGTACTTTTGGTTATGACGTTATGTTTGGCGTTTGTCGGAACATTTATTGCATGTTCCAAAGGAAGCGACGGCAGCAGTTCTTCAAAAGCCGCTCCGGCAGCTAAAGCCGAAGCCCCTGAAGAAACTGCGGGGTTTGAAGAGTTCCCGCTTGGCGACGATATTGAACTCGGGCCTCTCA
>JAISDI010000275.1 GCA_031264895.1 Endomicrobium sp.
GCGGATATGTACCTTCTCAATATTTCTGCGGCTTTATAATAAAAAATCTTGGCTTCGCCGTTTCTTATAAATTCCGACAGTCCGTCAAGAAGATTTAAAGCTTCGGTTTGCGGATCAACGACAATTTCTTTTTTATGAGTTTTTTGTACGGCGTCTTTTATTACAAAATATGCCAAAACGCACATAAGAATTATAAGAAAAATGATTCCCGCGGCATTTATCGGTTTTACGGAAAGTTTTTTAAGAGGTTTTATGTCTTTTATGTCCTGCTGTCCGCCTGTAAGCGCGCTGTTTATGATGACCTGCGATTCCGGCGTGAAAAACATTCTTTTGCTTCCAGAAGAATTTATATAAGTTATGCCTGCGGGTTCTATACGCAAATTTCCGGTTTTGTAAGCGGCAATATCAAAAGTTATGAGATAGACATTAGGCTCTTGGGAAATATGTTTTGCCGAAAATTTTACCGTATCGAAATTTTCAAAAATTATTTCTTTATTTACCGCTATGTACGCGTTTTCAGGCAGTTCGGCTTTTATGGCAAACTTTATAATATCGCCTATTCGCGCTTCGTCCTTATCCAAAGACGCGCTGACAACGGGTTCCAAAACCGCCGCAAAAAGATTTGCGCATGACAAAAACAAAATAAATAAAAATATCGGAAATCGTTTGAATAATATTTTTTTCATTTATCCCAAAGCGCTCCGCCGTTCTCTTTCTTTGAAAAATTTCGTTAAAGGCTTGATATAAGATTTCGCTGTATTCAAATTTATGACGTCAACTTTAGCTTTTCTGAATATGTCCTGCGCGGCTTTATCCAGCGCGGCGCTTTTTTCTTTCAGCAAATTATTGTTATGGAAAGTGTCCGTTGTAAAATATTTTCCGCTTTCGGGATCATACATTTCGACAAGACCTATGTCCGGCAGGCTGTTTTCCTTATCGTCATTTATTTTTATACATATCAAGTCATGCTTTTTTGAAGTTATAGACAAATCCCTTTCATATCCGCTATCTTGAAAATCCGATATGAGAAAAACTACGGCTTTTTTTCGCCAAATTTCGTTTATGGCTTTTAATGCGGCGGCAATGGAAGTTTTACGTCCGGAAGGTTTAAAATCGAGAATTTCTTTTATTATTCTCAAAATATTATTTTTGCCTTTTTTTGGGGTGATTATTTTTTCGACTTTATCGGTAAAAGAAAGCATTCCTGCCCTGTCATTGTTTTTTAAAGCCGCAAACGCAAGCACGGCGGCAACTTCCGCGGCGACTTCGGATTTAAGTTTATCTGCGCTGCCGAATTGCTGCGACGCAGAAAAATCTATCAGAAAAATTACGGTAAGTTCTCTTTCTTCCGAGAAAAGTTTTATATACGGTTTTCCGTGGCGCGCGGTAACATTGCGGTCGATGTTTCTTATATCATCGCCGACCTGATACTCTCTTACTTCCGCAAACTCGATTCCCTGCCCTTTAAACACGCTTTGATACTGCCCTGCAAAAACTTCGTTGACTAATTTATTTGACCTTATTTCAAGTTTGCGAATCTGTTGTTTTAAAATTTCTTTATCTAACATATACCTTTTAACAATTTCTATAATTTAATTTGAATTTTTCAGCGCACGTTTAAGGCACTTCAACTCCGCAGAAAATCTTCTCTATTATATCGTCCGAAGTTATTGAATCGGCTTCGGCTTCGTATGTTATAAGAATTCTGTGTCTTAAAACGTCCGGGCCTATAATTTTTATGTCTTCCGGCATTACGTATGCTCTGCCCTGCAAAAACGCATAAGCTTTTGCCGCAAGCGTAAGATTTATTGTCGCTCTTGGCGAAGCGCCGTAAGCTATAAGATTTTTGAGTTCGTCAAGTTTATACTCTTCGGGTTTTCTTGAGGCAAACACTATGTCGACTATATAATTTTTTACTTTGTCGTCAACGTAAATATGTTCTATAAGGTTTTTCGCTTCCTGAATTTCTTCGACGGACACAATTGGTTTGACCTCTTCATGTTTGTGCGTCATTTTCTCAAGTATGATTTTTTCGTCTTCTTTGCCCGGATATCCGACTTTAAGTTTAAGCATAAATCTGTCGACCTGCGCTTCCGGAAGCGGATATGTTCCTTCCTGCTCTATAGGGTTTTGCGTCGCCATAACGAGAAAAGGTTTTGGCAAAGCAAAAGTCGTATCGCCTATCGTCACCTGTTTTTCCTGCATGGCTTCAAGCAGCGCGCTTTGAACTTTTGCGGGCGCGCGGTTAATTTCGTCGGCAAGGATTATGTTTGCAAATACCGGCCCTTTTTTTATCGTAAAATCGCCGCTTTGCGGATTATAAATCAGCGTTCCGGTAATGTCTGCGGGAAGCAGATCCGGCGTAAACTGTATTCTTTTATACGAAGCGCGTATTGTCGCCGCCATGCTTTTTACGGCCAAAGTTTTTGCCAGTCCCGGAAGACCTTCCAAAAGTATGTGTCCGTCCGAAAGAAGTCCGATGAGCATTCTTTCCAGAACGTATTTTTGTCCTACGACGGTATTTGAAATTTCGTCGAGAAGTCTTGAAGCAAAAACGCTTTTGCCGCGCACTTTTTCATTTAAAGCATTTATGTCCGCTAAATCTGCCATTTATCCCTCCAAAATAGAAATGGGTATTTCTAAAAACCCTAAAAAAGTTAAAACTAAAAGTTTGTCATCAACCCGCTGATTTGTATTTAACAATTCCCTGTAACAGATTCAGGCAAAGACAAACTTTGTTTGCATGGTGACAGACAGCGTTGTGTCGTCGTCATCAAGCCACTAACATGGATGCCCGATTACGAACTTCGGGCATGACGGCAAAGATAATTTCGCTTTTTTGTCATTCCCGAAGGTTTTTATCGGGAATCCATTTTGCTGTTTGTTGTCAATGCTGAATTTATTTCAGCATCTGCCGTTGCCGTTTCCGTTTAATATGCCGCCTGCAAAGGCCAGGGTGACGGCTAGAGATACACGCCCTAATTGCGTATGGTTCCGCTGCCTCTGACTACATACTTTGTCGTGGTAAGCTCTTTTATGCCCATTGTTCCGCGGGCATGAAGTTTCATAGTGGAAATCCCTATTTCACAGCCCAGCCCGAAAACGCTGCCGTCGTGCAGCCTTGTCGACGCATTGTGAAAAACCGCCGCAGAATCGACTTCCATAAGAAATTTGTCGGCAGCCTCTTTATTGTTTGTTATTATAGCGTCCGAATGCATTGAACCGTATTTGTTGATATGCGCTATCGCTTCCTCGATCGAGTTCACGACTTTAATTGAAAGTTCAAGGTCGTGGTACTCTTTACTCCAGTTTTCCTCAGAAGCTTCGTTTACCGAAGGAACTATTGATTTTGTTAAGGCGCAGCCGTTTATTTTTACGCCGGAATCAAAATAATTTTTGCACATCTGGGGCAAAAATTTTGACGCAATGTCTTTATGGACCAAAAGAGTTTCCATAGCATTGCAAACTCCGGGACGCTGGCATTTTGCGTTAAAAGCAATTTTAAAAGCCATATCCATATCCGCGTCTTTATCGACATAAGTGTGGCATAACCCTTTCCCGTGCGATAAAACGGGTATGGACGAATTTTGATTTATAAAATTGACCAGTTCTTCGCTGCCTCTGGGAATAAGCAAATCTATAAAATATTTAAGTTTTATCATTTCCAAAACCGCGGTTCTGTCTGTAGTGTCTATAAATTGTACGGCTCCGGCAGGCATGCCGGCTTTTACGCCCGCTTCGCTTATTATTTTTGCAAGAATTCTGTTTGAGTTTATGGCTTCCGAGCCGCCTTTTAAAACAACGGCGTTTCCGGCTTTCAAACAAAGAGTCGCGGCGTCAACGGTTACGTTAGGGCGCGATTCATAAATCATAGATATGACGCCCAAAGGTACCCTGATTTTTTTAATGTCTATTTCTATAGAAGGTTTATACTCTTCTACGCAAGAGCCGACTGGGTCTTCAAGAAGAATTACGTCTTTAACGCCTTTTATCATATCGCCGATTCTTTTTTCGTCAAGAGTAAGCCTGTCTATAAGAGCCGCAGAAAGACCGGCATCTTTTGCGGCGTCAACGTCAATTTCATTGTGAAAAAGAATTTCTTTTGCGTTTTGGGCAAGAGCTTCGGCCATAGCCGCAAGCATATTGTTTTTCTGCCCGGACGTCATGACGGAAAGTTTTCTCGAAGCTTCTTTTGCCGCCGACGCTTTCATCATTACAGCTTGTTTTATTTCATTGTTTTCCATATAGCGCTCCGTTGCGTTTTACTTCATAATATTCCGCAGCTTACTTTAAAATCTCCGTTATAATATTTGTATTGCTCCGGAGTAAATTTTAAAAGCGAATAATCCGGATCAGACACGCCGCCTTTATAGTACATTGTCCAGTTTTCATGCCAAAAATTTTCTTTAAGCGCTTTATCTTTTATTATCTCTATCGTTCCTTTAAACAGCAGTCCTTCAAAAGTTCCCGGATTTACGTAGTACACGGACGCTTTGTTTGCATCAACGATGTGATTTAGTTTTTGCGACGCTGTATTGGAAGTGAAATAAGAAATAAAATTATCGTCGAAATATTTTTTAAGTTTAGGAAACGATTCCGGATTTCGCAAATTAAGCATTGCGCGCGTTTCCGGAAACCCGTTTTCGTTTACCGTTGAAAGAAATACAAATTCCGGCTGAACGCTTAAAGATTTAAACTTGTTCAAAAGCAGAGATTTTTCCATTACTCCTCCGGTTAAAACTTTATTTATTTTGAATCTGACTTGATCCAGTTTAACAGGCCTCCGGCAAGCAAAATTTCTTTTTGCCTTTGCGTTAAAGCGTAATTGGCTTTTATTTGTTTTCCGTTTTTCGTTTTTATCAAAAAATCTTCGTTATTTTTGAGAATATTTGCCGCGTCGGCAAAAGTCAGCGCGTCTCCTGTCTCTATTAAATCGTAATCTTTCGGATTGTCAAAAGTCAGCGGAATTATCCCGAAATTTATCAAATTTGCCAGATGTATCCTTGCAAAAGATTTTACGAGAAGTATTTTAATGTTCAAAAATCTCGGCGCCAAAGCCGCATGTTCTCTTGAAGATCCCTGTCCGTAATTCTCTCCGCCGATTATGATACCGTTTTCTATTGTTTTTGCTCTCTTTGCAAAATCCGGATCGACGGCGGCATAAGTAAACTCAGAAATTTTCGGGAGATTGGATCTGAACGGCAAGATTTTAGCGCCGGCGGGCAAAATGTGATCCGTTGAAATATTATCGCCGACTTTTAACGCTGCCGTCGCATTGTTTTTTAAATCAAAAGTAAACTGTTTAAGCGAAACTATGTTCGGGCCTTTTATAACTTCGACTTTTGAGCCGTCTTCGGAAGGCTGCTGGAACTGCGCGTCGTCTATAAGAAATTTTTCCGGCATTTTTATATCCGGTTTCTTGCCGAAATATTTTACGGGATCGGTTATTTTCCCGCTTAAAGCCGCCGCAAGCGCAACTTCCGGCGAGCAAAGATAAACCTGCGCGTCCTTTGTGCCGCTTCTTCCTTCAAAATTTCTGTTAAAAGTTCTTAAAGAAACGGCGGCGCTTTTTGGCGATTGTCCCATGCCTATGCACGGGCCGCACGCGCTTTCCAAAATTCTTGCGCCGCTTTCAATAATATCAAACAAAGCTTCGCTTTGACCAAGCATAGCAAGAACCTGTCTTGACCCGGGCGACACTACAAAACTTACGTCTTTATTTATCTTTCTGCCTTTAAGCGTCCGCGCGACAAGAAGCATATCCGCAAGCGACGAGTTTGTGCACGACCCTATCCCGACCTGATCGACTGTAATGCCTTCTATATCTTTTACTTTTACAACTTTATCAGGCATATGCGGACATGCTATCAAAGGTTCAAGTTCGTTTAAATCTATGATTATTTCGCCGTCGTATACGGCGTCTGCGTCCGGAACTATTTGCGTCCACAAATTTCCGCGTCCCTGACGGACAAGAAAATCTTTTGTTATTTCGTCAGAAGGAAAAATGCTTGTGGTAGCGCCGAGTTCAGTTCCCATATTCGTTATCGTCGCTCTTTCCGGAACGGACAGTGTTTTTACGCCTTCTCCGGCGAACTCGTATATTTTTCCGCGCCCGCCTTTGACGCTCTCTATTCGGAGGAGTTCAAGAATAATATCTTTTGCGCTGACCCAGTCTCTCAATTTTCCTTTGAGATTTACTTTTATGATTTTCGGCATAGTTATATAAAAAGGCTGTCCGGCCATTGCGCAGGCAACGTCAAGCCCGCCGGCGCCGAAAGCCAGCATTCCTATACCGCCGCCCGTAGGAGTGTGCGAATCTGAACCGATAAGAGTCATTCCCGGAACGCCAAACCTTTCGAGATGTACCTGATGGCATATGCCGTTGCCCGCAGGAGAAAAAACTATCCCGTATTTTGTCGCTATAGTCTGCAAAAATTTGTGATCGTCCGCATTTTCAAATCCGGACTGCAAAGTATTGTGGTCTACGTAACTTACAGAAAGCTTGGTTTTCACCCTTGGCACGCCCATTGCTTCAAACTGAAGATAAGCCATAGTCCCCGTAGCGTCCTGCGTAAGAGTTTGATCTATTTTCAAACCTATTTCTTCACCGGCTTTCATTTCCCCGCTGAGCAAATGCCGCTCAATAATTTTTTTTGCAACGCTCACTTTTTACCCCTTTTATATATAAAGATTTTATAATTTTACTATATTGAAACAATATCTTCAAATTTTGCGCATTTACCTTATTACAGACGACAAACAGCGAAACGGCAAAATGGATCAACCCCGATTAAACCCAAATATTCCATTAGAGGTTTCTAAAAACCATCTTTTTTTCTTTGTCGTCATCCCCGAGAGTCTTTGTCGGGGATCCATTTTCGTCGTAAAACAAAAACATCTTTAGTAAA
>JAISDI010000287.1 GCA_031264895.1 Endomicrobium sp.
AATACGAAATTGGGCTTTAATGAAATATTATATTACCTGACTTCAACCTTTTAGCTCACCCATATCTTTCTTTTTATGAGTGTTTTTATGGCTTTTTACTCTTTTAGGTTGAAGTCAGGTTTTATCTTGATATATAAGAACCATACATTTTGCGCAAAAGTTTTTTGAAATGCGCGCTGTAATTTTTGCGGGCATAAAAATGCGGCGTATGCTTTGCAAAGCATACGCCGCATTGAAAAAATAATATATTTTATGCCGCTCTGAGAATCGCCATTACGGCTTCTGCATCTATTTTGCCCATGTTTCTGTCAACGTTCATATTCATCTTTCTGTCTGCATAAGTCATAAGCAATTCATATATGGTTGCGGAAGCGGTTTTACCTTTTTCAAGCCCGAGTTTTTTTGCCTGCTCTTTTGCCGCAGGGCCGACGTCCGCAGCCGATATGCCTGCTTTGTTCACGTATTCTCTCTTAAATTGTTCCATAAAGGCTGCATCGTATGCGTCAGAAGAAAGAGCGCTGGTTATGAGAAGTTCTTCCAGATCTTTGTCTTCAAGCCCCAACCCTCTGGCTTTTTTATCTTCAGATTTAGCATCGCGCGTATCATATTCCACTTTCATTCTTTGCATCAGAGTGACCACAAAAGCTTTTTTGACAAAATATTTATCCGCTGCAACAGCTTCCGTTTCGTCTGCCCTGTCTAAAAACATTTTGAAGGAAGGATTTTTATTTAATCCGGTTCTGTTCAGAATATCGTTAAGCTTATCATTATTGACCGTATTGTCATTTATAAATGCCTTAAACTCTTCAAACATGCCTTCGGCAGTCGCCTCACGGGACGTAACGGGCGTTAAATCATCAACTCTAGGGATCAGGTTTTCCTTAAATCCCAGCGCTGTCGCGACCGCATAGTTTACGTCAAAAACCCGATTATGCGTGAAAAGTTTTATAATTTTATGTCCGAATATTGAGGAAAGCTCATTTATTTGGGTAATATCTCTTCCTTTTTCAATGGCATTTACATAATCTTGAAGATTGATAAGCCTTATGGTCGGGGTTCTTTCTTTTTTGGTAAGCGATTCTGCTATTTGGCGGTTTAAACCGTCTATATCCGTAAAACCCTTTATTTCCTCTATTTTTATTGTATCGTCATAAGAAAGAAAATCTTTAAAAATATGTTCGCCGTTGTTTATTTCTATATATCCCGCAAAACCGTATTCATAACCTTCGCGCAAATATGCGTCGTCGCTGTTAAGAGAATCAAAAACCGCGTAAACTTTGACTCCGGCGGCGGCCATCTCTGCATTAAAATCTTCCATACTTTTTCTATTGGTAAAATAATTTGCATTGATCGCTATTTGGCGGTTTTTGGAGCTTGCAAAAGCCTGCACTGCGGCTTTTATATTTTCTTTATTAGTCATTTTGCTTAAATCCATTATGAAACTTCTTGCAAGTGCAAATTTCTCGGCGTCCTGCTCTTCTCTCATCATTTCTCCGGCAACAACATAATCTCCTCCGGCTAATTCCAGTATTTCATTGTAATATTCTCTTGTCATTATAAGCAGTCCGCTTTCGCTGTATACAAACTTTCTTTGAACAAGCTCGCCTGAAGCGTTAATAAGCGAAGAAGACGCGGAAGCGTTTTGAATATTGTTGTCGATAGCTATTGAAGAAAGCGTGAAATTTGTTCCTTTTCTTTCGACAATAGCCGGTACTCCGGCAATCAATTCGCCGGTCGTCATAACAATATCGTTAAATTTTTCGGTATTGGCAAACACCACAAATCTCCCGTCTTTTTTAGAGATCCAGAGTATTTGCCCGTCAACAGTTCTGCCGGTATTTTTAAAATTATAATTTTCCGGATCAAAATTTTCAGTCATAGAAGTTACTATCGCAATTTGCAGATGGTCGGAATCTGCGTCTTGCTTTATTTCGATTTTAAAATCGGTTTCAATATCTCTCAAATGAAAATATTCAACCATATTACTAATATTTTTGTATCGATTAAGCCAAGCCCATGTTCTTACCTGAAGTCTGCCGGCAATATTATAAATAACCCTTGCAAGAAATACTCTTACCGCCATATTTCTTACTACCGGCAGCATAGTTTCGCCGGTGTCCGTAGAAGTTTCCTGATAATTATTATCGGACTCAATAGATGTTGGACTTTGCGGCTGTTCTTGACGGATGAGGCTGAATTCCACTTTTTGGCCTTCAATATTGATGCTCAAACGCCCTACTCCGTATCCGTCCAATTCATCATTACTCAATATTCTTCCCACGACATTTACCATAAAAAGAGGTACACTAGGACGCTCTCTGTTCAAATCCACCTTGTCATCTTTGCTCAAATCCACAGAATAATATCCGTTTTTGTTTAGATTCTTTCCTGCTTCATCGGCAAGTTGTTCGATAGATTTAATAAAAAACTCTATTTCGGCCGCCAACCTCTCAAGATTCATTTTGTAGTGACGCCTTAACATTGCTATTGTTGTAATTTTTTCCTTCTCCTTTTCCAAATCGGCTTTTATACCAGCTAAGGTTTCTCTTGTGCCGGCTTCTTCTATTCTTTTCTTTATTGAGTTAAGCTTCTCTTCATACTTATTTGCCTCAATAGATAATACTAAATCTATTTCCTCATCATTATTAAAATTATGATAAGTAATATTACCCATGAATGTTATTGCCAGCGTAATTGAAAACACAGTAGCAAAGGCCGCTACGCCGAATACCCCAAATGCGGAAGTTACGGCAATTCCGGAGGCAAGGCCCGCCACGGCTGACAGCCACGTTACGACGGACAATCTTTTCGCCGCTTCTATGCGATCTTTATTTTTTACGTCGCCGTGCATTTCCCCGCCGAATCTTACCGGATTAAACATCATGGTTTTTATATATTTGCTTTCATATACGGCTACAGCCCAACATCTTAAAGTCCAATATTTTAATTCGGTCCAATTTCTTATTAAAAATATCCCTAAAAACTTCACCCAGCGCTTATCTTGTATTTTTTCCCACGTCCCCGGCATTTCAAGCTTGGCGTCGGAATTGATCGACGTGAGAATCTGATTGCCTGCATCAATAATATCCTGCGTAAACTGCTCGCTGTCGCTTTCGGCATATATTTTTACTACGGGTTCGGTGCCGGAAAGGCGCATAAGTATCAATACTCTCGGGTTGTCCGTTTTAATGAATATTCCTTCAAAATCCGTGCCTCTGACTTCCGATATGTCTGTAATATTTATCCCATATGCGTCTTTTAACGAAGCAAAACCTTTTATGAACTGATTTTTGACGGCATTATCCGCCAAAACGCTTTCCATATACGTTCTCACATTTTTGAGCTGGCTCATCTGCGCAAATCTTATATTTTTTATATCTTTTTGAGGAACCCATTTTATCATTTCATGAATTTTTCTTAAAGTATCGGCAATAGTTTCTCCGGAATCTATCGCAAGAGAAGCCGTGCCGAAAGTTGCAACAAGCCCATCTTTATCGAGCGTCAAACCGCCCGTTACCACCGCTCCGGATTCTTCCGCGCCCATTGTAAGCACATTCGGATATTTTTGCGCTTCTTTGAGTTCTTCGGCTATCCATTTAAATCCTACGGGAGTTCTTTTTATTTCTATTTCGACGCCTGCAAACTCCTCATTATTATTATTGACATATTCCATAAGGCTTTCCAAAGAACCCGTAGTCGCAAGATTTACGACAAAAACGACTTTTTGTTTTTGATTTGTTTGTTTGGCTATCTGCGCCGCTTTTTCTGCAAGCATCTTCCCGTTATACAAAATAATCGAATCCGTTGGGAAAGTTTCGCCGTTTTCTATGACGGCCATTCTGTCTCCGTCGGGGTCTGTAGCAAGACCGTATACCGTAGCGCCGGGGTTTTCGGCCATCATTTTTTGGACTTCGCTCCGCAAAAGTTCCGTGTTTCTGTCGGGATTGGGATCTATTCCGCCAAATGTGGGGTCAAAATCCGCATTTATGATTTTATATTTTTCTATGCCGAGCAGTTTCATTATATCTTCATAATAATCCGGAGTAGTTCCGTTTTTGGCGTCTACAACAAAAAATATTTCTTTGGCTTTGGCTTTAAATCTTTCAAAATCAGCATCATTATTTATGTTGAACTGCCTTTTAAACATTTCTATATAGCCGGCTATGTATTTTTCTTTAACTTTATCTTCGACCGCAACCCGTTCGGACTGCATCGCCTTTTCCAGATTTGCGTAACGTATTTTTATTTCCCCGTTGACTATCTGCGTTATCTTCTTTTCTATGGCTGAGGTAATATCGCCGCCGGCCTGTCCGCCGGAAGGCTCGTTGACTTTTATTCCGTTATCTTCATAAGAATTATGGCTTGCCGTAATATTTACCCCAAGTTCATATTGGCTTGCGTCCTGCCCGAGAATAAAAGAAATTGCCGGAGTAGGAGTATTTCTGTCGCTTAGCGTTACGTCAACGCCGTTTGCCGCAAGAACGGAAGCGATTATTTCCGCAAACTCTTTAGACATAAACCTTGTGTCATAACCTACAAAAATCTTAGGACGCGCGGTTTTCTTTCCGGAAGCGGCATGGCGTTCTTTTGCTATTTCGGCAAGCGCCTGCGCATTTATCAAAATATGCGTATAATTAAACCACGTGCCGAATTTTTTTCTGTAGCCCGCCGTTCCGAATTTTATTTCCTTCAGAGTGGAATCAAGCATTTCATTTTTTTCTTCTTCGGTAAGCGCGTCTTCCGCCGCAAATAATTCCGCGACTATTTGCTCAACGGTTTTTCCTTCTATCCACGCTTCTTTATTTCTGAGTATGTCAAGCTGTTTTATCATTCTGGCAACAAGAGAGAGATTCTTTTTATCCTCTTCCATTGCTTTCATGTACCGCGTAAGCGAATATAGTTTCCCTAGAAAGTCCACACTCGATATGTTTTCCTCAGAAGCATCAGAAAGCCTTTTTTTAATTCTATCTTTTTTATATTGCTCATCCATAGCTTCCATATCCTGCGTGATCGGTATAAAATCCGTAAGCAAATATGCGGCCATCAAAAACGCATTCCATTGCTCCGGAGTTTTTTCGTCTCTTAATTTAATGGCTTTCTGCATGAAAGCCGGCATTCTTGCCACAAGTTTTGCTTCTATTTTGTTATATTGATCTTTAGGAACGTCAAAACCCGCTATATCGAATATAAAACCGTCCCCCTGCAAAAGATGGTTTTCGGCGGCAAATTTCATGATCGATTCGAGAGAAGAATATATACTCGGAACAAAAATCCCTTTTCCAAACCCCATTGTCGACAGTCCGAACATTTTAGCGACGAAATCAAAACTTTTTTCAAAATCAGCCGACGACGATATTTTTCTCGGCTGCGCTTGTTTGATCGCAGCTCCGACGTAATCAAGTTTGATCGCGCCGTTTTCGTTTGCGACCGAAGCAAAAACTCGATTTTGTTCTTTTTCCAAATTTGCGGAAGTTATCACTATATTTCCGGCAGTCCCTTCTTCTGCGGAACTTTCATAAGCAAATGTCACAGCCCCGCCAAGCGACTGATTTAACTTTTCGATAAGTATGTTTATATTTTCTTGCGAAAAAGGAACGCCGCTGAGTTGCTGCGCCGCAAAGTTGAAAATATTATTTATTACAACGCTGTCTTTCCACTTGTTAATAGACAGTAAAGAAAGCGCAAGAGACTGCGAATATATTCCGGCCTGCTCGAGCGCCGCTTCTTCATAATTTTGCAGCGCAGTTTGAACCCCTCCGGAAACGCTCGGCGTAATCACCGCATAAGAAATGTTTTTTGAAGCAAGCAGATCCGCAAGACCTTTGCTGTGATATCCGCCGGTAACGCAAACGATAATATTTTCTTTGCCTTTTATGATTTTTGATACCGGTTCGTTAAACGTGACTCGCGCGGTTTTGTCGGTTTTTAAAGCGCCGGGTTTAAATATCTGCTTTAAAAATATTTCGTTTCTGTTGTCATTGACCTCATAATATTGCTTGAGCAAAGCAAGCTCTCTTTTTAAATCCGACATAGGCCGGTTGTAGTGTGCGTATTTCTCCCATATTTTTTGAAACTTGGAAAGTCTTGTATTTAAATATTCATAATCGTCTGCGGATATGGAAGCTTTCAAATAATCTTCAAAATACGCAAAGAAATCGCTTAAAAATGAAATCTCAAGTTCCGCCTGATTGGTAGAAAGAGCCATTCTTATTTCTTCCGTCAAAAGTCTTTCTTCCGTTATGAGCGCTACGGGATTTATTTGTTTGTATTTTTCGCTCATATCCATAAATTTTGATATTTCTGAAGTAAAATATTTGTCTTTAAATTCCTTTGAAAGCCCGTTAAGATAGCTAAGCAGCTGATAAGTATTTGAAAAATTATCGGTTTTATCGAGCAACTCTTTATATTCGGAATAATTTAAATTTTCTTTAAGTCCTGAGATGAGTTTTGTAAGTTCGGCATTTATTCTTTTCTCGCTTAACGACTTTTGAAGCTTATCCGCGCATAAAAACAGGCACATATTAGGGTATTGCGTTATATCGGTGATAACGACTGAACCGTAATCTCCGGAAGAATATTTTGAATTTTTCTTTAAATACTCGAGAAGCTGAGCATAATATTTGCCGGAAGAAATTTTGCCTTCTTTATGTTTCTTTATAAGTTTTGCAAATCTCTTATTTTTTGAAGTGAAATATTTACTTTGCATAAACGATAGATCATCGCGCAAAACGTCCAGTTTCCCTTCAAAATATTCTTTTTTTGAAAGTATTTCCCCAAGCCTTTTTATGTTGCCTTTATGTATTTTCTCGTCTTCAAGACCTATGAGAAAATCTTTTTTATCATTTATAGCGGAATAATACTCCGTTCCTGTCAGCGCTCCGGAATTTAGTAAACCGCTTATGGCATTATCTTTGAATTCATTATCTTTTATGCCGGAAAGCCATTCCGTACTTATTGTACCGTATCCGCCTTCGACATACACATTCTTAACTCCGTATTGTTTTACGAGAATGTCTATTATATGGCTGATATTGGTTTGAACCTGCGGATGCATATGAAAATCCTGTATATTTAAAACCGCAGTATTGCCGCCAAAATCCGCAGAAGCCGTAAGTTTGGCAAAATCTTTAAACGTTGTATCGTAAACATTTTCCGGAAGAACGATATTTTGCAAAGCCTCATTTGGATTTATTGCCGCATATGCAATATCCCTTGCCACGACCGACCAAGTAAAAACAACCGCCAGCGCTACTGATAAACTTTTCTTAATAAACATTTTTTTCCCCCCAATTAAAAAACACGGTATCAAAACAGCAGATACCGTGTTATATTATTAAATTTTTTATAAAAAGCTGCATGAGGAATATTCCCCTTATACAGCGCAAGTAGTAACAACATTATAATATGCAGCAAATAAAAAGTAGAAAGAAATCTAGCCGAGCCGGAATCTTTTTGAAAATCATAAGAGACCGCATATAATGCCTTTTCCCAAAATGTAAAATTAAATCTCATAAAAAAAATATCAAACATATATGCGCTTATCAGCAGAGTTTTTACGGAACTTTTTATGACCGTATCGTACGGTGCAGTCAAAAGAGATAAATTCGTTTGAAAAACTCCGCGAACTATCGAACACAAATCTACGATCTGCCGTTTTGAGATTTGAACGAAAGAATAGCACTTTATAACTTCCATATCTGAAGAATTCATCGCTGAAACTGCGGGAATGGCGGAAAAAGCATTTGCAACAGAACCAGCCGCTTCAGGAATATATGCGGCGTTTATCAAAAGAAATAG
>JAISDI010000104.1 GCA_031264895.1 Endomicrobium sp.
CCACTTTTTAAAGGGGGTGGACGGAGACAATGTCTCCGGACGGGGGATTTGCCGTATGCGCAAGGTTCTAAATTTCATGTTCAATATACGCAGTGGGTTGATCCACGTTCGTCGTAAAATAAAAACTTCTTTAGTAAAAGTGGATGCCCGATTACGAACTTCGGGCATGACTAACAGTATTTTAGAAATACCTATCTGTGTCTTTATAATTTTATGAGGGCAAACGTCTGACGGAAAATACAAAAAAAGAAGGAACTTTTCAGGGGTTGAGAAAAGTTCCTTCTTTTATTTTGCTTCTGGGACTAATGTCCCTCTTTATATATACGGGGGGACGTATATTCTTTTTAAACTGCTTTTACAACTTAAAAACTGATCTGTGTTCTTATGCCGAACGTGAAAATGTCATCGTCGGTAGCATTGCCGCCGCTAGGGGCTATAACATACTGCAAAACCGGAGTTAAAGCTACGTTTTCCGTAAGGGCGAATTTATAGTAAAGTTCCGTCTGTGTTTCCGCATCAGATTTTGAACCATATAACTTTGCCAAATCTTCAGAGATTATATTTTGACCTGCCGCAACTCCCAGCGCATCATTTTCGCGTCCCCATAAAGCTCCATTAAATTGCGCTCCAAAACTCCATGTTATATAGGGAGCATATCCGGTAACGATTGGATCGCCGTTATCATCTTCATCAACTTCAGCGGTATCCGCATCGGGATTTCTGTATCCGAATCTTGCAAACAGCGTAATATTTTCATTTACGGCTTGGTCAAGGCTTGCGCCTATTCCGTAATCCTGAATTCTTTCACCTTTTAAATCAGGTATGCCTGCTGCATTTGTCCAATATAAAAGTCTGTAATTTCCGGTTTCTCCGAGTTTAAATCCTGCTTCAATAATATTAAAACCGTTAGTATCTATATTGTTAAACTCAAATGAATCCTGATTAAAGTAGGCATAAGTCAAATCCAAAAATTCAAACGGAGAATATGTAGCTCTTAAACCTAAAGAATAATCCGGAAAAGCTATAGCGGAATTATTAACAAACATTGAAGCCAAAAACTGTTCCGTTTCATCATTAGCAACTGCGTTTCCGTCAAAATATGCAGTCGGATCCATTCTTCCGAAAGTTAATGTCAATTTATCATCAAATAAAGCCTGCTCATACCAGAATTCCGCTATTGTAAAAATGCTTACGGTCGTTCCGGCATCGCCGTTTAAAGGGCTGTATAGAGATAATTTATCGTTTAATCCTTCCCCTATTGCGCCTTCAAGATGAAAGAAAACGTTTCCGCCATTTTCAAATTTTTTGCCAAACTCCAAATCTACGCTTAAAGAACCGTCTATTCTTCCCGCGTCCGAACCGTCATTGGCTTTTGAAACGCCCTGTAAAACAAAAGTTGCGCCTATATTTGTCTCAATTCCCAAAGCTTCGGAAAGACTGCCGCTTTTCATTTTTGAAACTTCTTCTTTAAGAAGAGCTACCTCTTCTTCAACTGTCAATGCAAA
Source organism: Endomicrobium sp. (assembly GCA_031264895.1). Lineage (GTDB taxonomy): Bacteria > Elusimicrobiota > Endomicrobiia > Endomicrobiales > Endomicrobiaceae > Endomicrobium_B. The sequence continues at coordinate 1,506 of JAISDI010000104.1, forward strand.
AGCGCTGCTTGCGAAAAACAAACATACTGCGGCTGTTACTGCTGCTATACTTCTTTTCATTATCAAAACCTCCAAGGTTTATTATTTTTCCGGCTTTTATTTTACCCCGCCGGATAAATTTAGAATTATTGTAATTATTTAGCTTATACTAACTTAATGATCAAAATATATAAGGCAGTGCAAATATGCCTCTCTGCCTTATCTTTTTATTCTTGCTTTTTAAAGAACAACTATAGTGTGAATTACAGATTTTTTTGTCAAATTAATAAAAATATTTTAGTTTAGGCTAACTTAAAACGGCTAAAAAAATAAGTCTTTTAAATAAAGACTTACAAACATGGTTTGATTTATTCTTTTGTTTTTTTGATATTTTTCTTCTCAAAAAATATATAAAAGAGCTTTTGTTAGAGTAGCATAACATTTTTATTTTTTTATGTCAATAGTCCGCGTATGAAATTTATACTATTATATATGTACCTGTAAAAACCGCCTGTCTTGCATTAAAAAATACAAGGCAGACGGTTTACAATTTAATTATTTTCTATTCTACAAATATTTCAACGCGCCTGTTATTTGCTCTTCCTTGAACAGTCGAATTTGTGTCTCTTGGCATTGCAGGGCCGAAACCCAGGTACATCATTTTTTCTTCCGGAATATCGTGCAATGTAAATTCGTCATAAACGGCTTTTGCTCTTGCTTTAGATAACTCCGTATTAAGCAGATCTCCTCCGGTGGAATCTGTATGTCCTTCTATAACTATCCGTTTATAATCGAACTGTTTGATTTCTTCGGCTTCTCTTGTTATATCTTTTTTCGCAGCATCGGTCAAATCGGCCTTTCCTACGGCAAAACTTGCCATATTTAAGCTGTACGATTTCAATACTGGTTTCTCCCTTCTCTTCATGGCTTCAATTTTTTGTTCTTCAACAATCCTTTTATCAGTCATATCAATATCTTCAGATTTCATAACAGGCGGTTCCGGAGGAAGAACCGGAACGGGCTGTAATTGTGCAACAGGCTGCTGTACATATTGGTAACTGTCATATTCCGGTACTTTGCGCTGTGACGACTTACAGAAAATGAATCTCAATCCTATGTTGCCGTATATATTTTCATATTTATTCGCTCCGAAATAACCTGTATTGGCAAATATTTCAAAACTTTTTGTAAGCTTTAATGAAATTCCCGCTCCGATCCCGAATTCCAGGTTTCCTTCTTTTGCGCCTCTGGTTTTAAACGAAGCGTTTGTTCCTTCAAAAACATTTTCTATTTCCGGTTCTGAACCGCCTAATAAATATTTACCTTCGGCATTGGCATAAAAATTCCATATATCTTCTTCGTAATGCACGCCTGCGCCTATCCTTCCGGCAGTTCTTAAATAATTTCCGCCTTTAACATCTAAATTAAAAATTCCCGCTCCGCTTTCTTTAAACGCGCCGTAATTTGCATTGGCTAATTCAAATCCGGCGTAAGGCCTGAATTTCGTATTAAATGCTATATCGAACTTAAATGCTCCCTCAAGATCAAAGCTTAAAGCAGTGGTTTTGATTTCTGCGTCTGCCGTCGCGTTTGGATAAGGTACGTATCTTTTCGTATTAAAAGAATCAAAACTCAACAGCGACAGCGCTTTAAGTTCCCAATCTTCTTTTATGTATCCTGCGTATATGCCTGCTCCGGTTCTTTTTCCGTCGGCTTTATTTTTTCCCTGTTCTATTGAATCATTATTGAATCTGCCGTATATGCCAAGCATCATATTGCTGTCTTTTATAAACCTGTCATATCCGGCCATAATACCTGTGGAAGTATCTTTGTAATTTTCCGGAGAATTGTCGTTTTCATTAAAAGTCTGAACGCTGCCTGCTGCCTGTACCCATAAACCGTTGCTTATTGAGTGATATTCTTGACGGCAATGATCTCTTATTTTATCGTATATTTCATTATGAGGGTTATCGGTAACGGCATTTCTGATCACATTGGGCAGAAAATATCCTGACAAATGAGTAAGTATTTCTAGTATATTGTCGGCATTATAAGTTTCAAGATCAGACAAGGCAAGATCCCATGGAGAATTGTCGGCTACGGATTCTGATATTTTATCCAAAGCGCTGCCGGTTTCCTGCTGGTTAAAAGTTTCTCCGTCTATTTTTCCAAATTCCGTAGAATTCTTATTTCCGAATATTGACAAAGTGACCCAATTCGCATAAGCTTCGCCGAACTCCACGACCGGCGCTTTAGTCAAAATTACGGAAGACGAAATCAACACTGTGCTGAAATCTCCTTCATATTCGCCGTAATTTATGAGTTTGTATATTTTTTTCCTAAATTCCGCGCCGGTCATATCATCGGCGGCTTTTATTTCAAGAACGCTTGACGTTGCGTCAAGATTTAACTTTTCCGAAACGACTATTACGTCATTTTTTGTACGGGAAATATCCATTCCAAGCGCGCCTGAATTATTCAGCGTTTTCATATAAGCAGTATCGATCACTCCGTTTTCCATATTAAACTTTGCGCCGGTTTCATTATTTACCGTACTTGCGTTCATAAAAGATCCCGCTTTAAGATTAAAAGCTCCTCTTGAAGTTAAATCAAGAGTGTCAAAACTTCCGTAAAGATTGAAATCTCCGGCGCCGGAAAATTCAAAATATGTAGTCGTATTCGTGCTTCCCGATATGCCGTTATTCATTTCTATAGACGTTCCGGCTGCTGCATCAAAATATGCGCTGCCGTACTCATCAAGATAAATTGCATTGTCTTGTCCGTTTGTGGAATTCCCGCGAAATATCGTCTCGCTGGTTCCTGTAGAAGTCGTGTGAGAGTAGAATGCCGAATATTGCGCAGTACTTGTACTGCCGCGCACATATACCGCTCCGCCTTCGTTATTGGCATGATTGCTTACGAAATTTCCGTTTATCACATCAACTCTGCCTCCGTCTTCAATGCTTATTGCTCCTCCGGAAACAGCAGCGGAATTGCCGTAAAAATATGCGTATGTAGAATTAAATTCAACAGACGACGAGCCCGTTACCGCAGCAGCGCCGCCGTTTCTTCCGGCAGTATTGCCCCAAAATGTCGTTGAAGACGCCGTAAAAAAAGCAACTGCCGAAGCCGTTGTTACGTATAATCCGCCGCCGTCAATATAAGCTCTGTTGTTTCTAAATGCCGCATCCGTTCCGCCAAAGTTCATTACGGTATGATTTCCGGAATATATCCCGCCGCCATAATAAGCCGTATTGCCTTCGTTTGCGTTGCCGCCTATCAAAACGTCGCCGAAATCAACCTGACTGCTGTCTGCCCACAAAAAACCGCCTCTGCCTACTCCGGCATTATTGCCCTGCGCAGTAACTTTTGTCGCGGTAAAATCTGCAAACGCGCCGTATGCCACGTCTACCGCTCCGGTACCGTATCTATTGTCCGTCATAAAATTATTTTTAAATGTCGTATTTTCTCCCTGAAAAGTTACGCTGGAACCGTATCTTACAAGCAAAGCGCCCACTTCGATGGCGCCGTTGTTACCCTGAAACAGCGTATTTTCTCCCGAAAAAGTAGCCTGAGCTCCATTTGTCATATACATCGCGCCCGCAGAATGCCCCGTATTATTTATAAAACTTACGTCTCTCGTAAAATTTATATTGACGGAAGAACCGCTGGAATATATAACTCCGCCTAAACCGTTGTTGTACCCGTCTGAAGAAACGGACACATTGCCGGTAAACGTCGCCGTAGCAAAAGTGATCGCGCCTGCATTAGCCGCAGACAAAAATCCTCCGTTTCCCGCCTTCGCGCGGTTACCCGACGCGGTCAACTCACTGTTTGAAAAATCTGCGGAAGCTCCGTCGGAAAAAAATAAGGCTCCTCCGCTGTTGGAAGCGGAATTACTACTGAAAGTTATATTTCCGCTAACGTTAAGACTTGACGAATTGCCAAGCGATATTGCTCCGCCGGACATGCTTGAATGATTTACGTTAAAATACGTAATGCCGTTAATATTTAAACCCGAATTTGAACCCATGCTTATTGCTCCGCCGTCAGCCGCATTGTTTCCTCTTACAATAGCGGCGGATGTTATCGCAACGGTAATACCGGGGCTGATAGTGATCATGTTTCCAAAACTGCTTAAATCGATATTATGTCCGTTTCCGGTAATCGAAAGAGCAGAACTGATATTAATAGTGTACTTGTTTGCGCCAATGTAAGTGTTTGAGCTTTTAATAATATCATTTTGATTAAGTTCAACGTTGTTTCCGGCTGACAATTGCGTTTCAAACTCATTATAGATAACAACCGGAACCGCATGAACGGCTGTACAAAATAAAAAAACTGCCGCCGTTACGGCAGAAAAATAAGAAATTATATGTTTCATTTTAGACCTCTTAAATAATACATTATTTACAAAATTTGCCGAAAACGCACAGCCAAACGCATTTAGGTTTAGAACTTGTATATTCTATTCTGTGCTTTACGCGCCTTGGTATCAAAATATAATCGCCGCGCTTTAAATCAGCTCTTTTTCCTTTTTCAAACGAAATTTTGGCTCTGCCGCTCAACAATAAAACAAACTCGTCCTGCGGCTGGTCATACCAAAAACCGTCAGGACTTTTTGCGCCGTTTGAAACTGTTTTTTCTATTTTAAAAAAATCTTTTTTTGCGATCAAATCAAACGTTTCCACGCCTTTTTGACATTTTATATCTTTAAATATATTGTGTACAGGTATTTTCAAACTTTTCACTTATTTTTTATATCCTGCGGACTGCGACAATATGACTTTCTGCGATTCTTTAAGATTTAAAAGTTTTGAAATCGCTCCGGCATCTATAAAAGCTCTCGTTACACAGGCCAAATCTTCCGAAGCGCAATACAAATAAACGTTTTCAGAAACGTGGCCGACGTCAACAGCCGTCATTGTCATATTACGGTCATCGTCATCGCCTTTCATTTTTGCCATATCGGAAACGTAAACTAAATTTACGGCGGCTCCGGCTACAAAATCCTGCATACCTGCCGCAGCCCTTTTATCGCCTTCAACAGCCAAAACAAGCTTGTTTTCTTTCGGCTCATACAAATATACGCCGTCTTTCAAAAACGCGTATATGGTTATTTCTTTATAGTTCATTGCCGTAGGAGCCGTCATGCCGCCTGTGTCTTCTCTGTTTATCCCGCCGGCAGCCCACAATAGTTCAGACAATGTACGGATATCCAACTGCCTATCAGAAAATTCTCTTGAAGAATGTCTGTCCAGCATTGCCTGTAAAACGGTTTTGCCTTTTGAAAAATCAGCTTTTTGTAAAACTATCTCTTTTGCCGGTTTGTTTTTCACGTTTTTCTCCTTTGCTTCAACCGCCGAAAATGCCGATACCGCAGCAAACAGCGAGAGCGCCAAAACAAATATTTTCTTCATTTAAATACCTCCGTTCATATTATTTTAACATTATACTCTTTTTGCGCAATAATCCAAATTAAAGCCAGATATTCCATTAGAGATTTTTAAAACTATCTTTTTTCCTTTGTCGTCATCAACCCACTGTTTTTGTATTTAACATGCCCGATTACGAACTTCGGGCATGACGACAAAAATGATTTTGTTTATTTGTCATCAACCCACTGAGTCTTCTGGCACCCATGCCGTCATTCCGAACTTGTTTCGGAATCTGCTGTTGCAGTTGTCGTTATATTATGCCACCTGCAAAGGCCAGACCCTGAAACGAGTTCAGGGTGACA
>JAISDI010000107.1 GCA_031264895.1 Endomicrobium sp.
AGGCCTGTTTACGCTTCGTCACTTTTGGCGGTTCGGGCTGCGATTCCTTGCTGTGCAATGCGCCCTAAATTAGTTGGAAAATTAAGGAATAAGATCATGACAAAAGAATATAAAAAGACAATAATTCAAAATGAGGAAAAAAATGGCTGGGGAAATCAATGAAGGACTGAAAAAACAAAGACTTTTGATAAAAGATATAATTGATCCCTTTTTCAAAAACAATGGTTTTTCAAGAAAAGGTATAAAGTATATAAAAAAACTGGATTACTTTATTATTGAAACAGAAATACAAAGACAAAGATATTATAAAGATGACGAGGTAGAAAAGTTTAGAATAAATGGAATAGTATATTCTGAAAATTCGTATAAACTATTTTATTGTTCATTAAAATTTGGCGGTTATTGTATACAAGGAGAGGGTTCATGGATAACAACAGATAAAAATACGAATATTAGTGAATTAAAATCATGGTTAAATACTGAATTAAATAAACTGCCTAAAATATTTGAAGAATATAATGATGTCGATAAGATAATAGAAAAACAAAGGGAAATTGGTAATAATTATGAGTATGCATTTTTATTAAAAGATAACAATAAAAGCAAGGAATTTGAAAAGTGGAATAAAGAGACCAATGAAAAAATTAAAAATTTGAATAATAAAATACTTGAATTAAGCCATAAGATAGAAGAAGCAGAAAAAGATAAAAATCAAAATAGAACAGAATCAAATAAATTGGCAAAAGAGATTGAATATAGAAATCTATGGAGTGAACGAAAATCAAAAGAAATACAAATAGAATCTATTATAAGGTTTTTAGAAAAAATAAATGAATAGAATAATGGTATCCGGAGCCGCCTTTGGCAGCTCGGCTTGAAAAGCCGGATTTTCATAACCGCAGATCAACGACCTGCGGTTTTTAAGAAGATGACACACAATACAGACAAAAGACATGCGGATGGTATTCCAGCAGCGGTTTTGAAACCTGCTTGAATTTGAGTTTGCGTCGGAGAGTAAAAGAGATTGTTATATTGATTATGTTTAATATATTGACTATAATAATATCGTAATTGATATGATCATAAAAAAATTTGAGATTCCCATTGACTAAATGCTTTTGGATTCCTGATTTTTTTTTGCAAAGGAGGAAATAGATGAATAAAAAGACAGATTTGAACAAGAAGCAGATAGAGATCAATCAATATAAGGCTGAAGTAGCAGCTAAAAATACTGAAATAATAAGAAATGTAATCAAAAATTCAAAAATCAACATTTACAAAGATTATATGAAAAATAAGTCTTAATATGAGTCATAATCACTGCTACTTATTAGATGCAAGCGCTTTCCTTAATTATGTTGATCCTAATAGATCAACATCAACGCCAATAATTCATGATATTGTTAATGAAATCTCAAAGGGTAATTTTTATTATATGCCCCAATTTTGCGTAGCAGAAGTATTCAACACATTTGCTAAATGGCGCTATGATAAGGGAAAGATTGATAATAACAGTTACAATCGTCTTTGCGCGGCTTTCAAAGATATGATACATGATAGAAAGGTCATCTATGCTTACGATTTGCATAGGTATCATAATATTAATTGTGATAAAATATATGCAACTGAACATACAACAACCCGTCCAACAACAAAATCCTATTTATCAACATTTGATATTCTGATTATTGCAATGGGTATAGAATTGCAAAAGATTCATGGGATAGCTGATGTTACTATACTATCTAATGATAAAAGATTGATAAATATATCTAATTTGGTTGGAGTACAAGCGCAAATATCTGCTTACAGTTGTGACATTTTTATGTATTTCTAATACCTCTATTATTTTTATAGAATAAATAAAAGAGGTATATTTTTTTGTACATGTCCTGCCTGAAGGGCAGGACTGTTAGAGTACGCGCCGGCGCTCTTAGTTTTTGACTCTTAATTCCGCAGGTCGCTGACCTGCGGTTATGAAAATAAAGCCCTTCGGGCTATCGTGCAGATGATTATTTTGCTTACCTTTGCGATGATACGCAATACGGAAAAAAGACATGCGTGCGGTGTTCCCGTATAAAAAAATATGTAAAACATTTGGAGGAAGTAAAAAATGGCTTTACAAATTTGTCCAAAATGCAAGAAATTAGCTTTTACTTGGTTTATAGACGAGGAACAAACGCCTTTAACTCAATGGGGTTGTGAATGCGGCTATTATGCTTTAGAAGATGAAAGTAAAATGCGTGATTGCCCTGATTGCCATGTTAAAAAGGCATATAGTTATATGATCGATGATGAAAACAAGTATTGGTGGTGTTATCGTTGCGGCAAAATAGAAAAAATATAAACAAGATTTATGTATAAAAAAACTGCGGAAGATAATCAAGAATATGTAGCAAAAGTTACAGGTAACTTGTTGGATATTACATTCAATAATGAAGATTGGGAATTTGTTCAAAATGAATGTCTAAGAAATATTGAAAAGAATGAATGTCTTGATATAGTGCGTCTGTCAATTACCTGTTTGGGTCATATTGCGAGAATACATAACTGTATTGATAAAGAAAAAGTTCTATCCATATTAGCCGAAAAAATAAACGAAAAGGAATTATCCGGTTTTGTTGATGACGCGCTGGACGATATTGAGCAATTTGCCGCCAATGTCACATTAGACGATATTAAAAAGTTTTCCAATCTAAACCGAAAATAAATAACGCGGCGTAGTTATTAGAAGACTACGCTGAGCGGGGTAAAAATAAATTTTAGAGGAAAATAGGAGATTTAGTATATTAACATTAGAGTCAACTGACGGGGCAAAACTTCCTAAAAATGCCTTGCCTTTTCATTGGGCAGTTCATCATGTTAAAGAAATTTATTTAAAAATGTTTCCAAAAAATATTGAGGTCAATAATAGTTCAAAAATTGCTATAGAATATGGCCCACGGGGCAATGAACCCATTTTTGATAATGTTTTAGGAGTTACAAGTTATTTTGTAGAAGATTTTAATTTTGACACATTTTATAAATTAAATAATAACGACCGTGAAAATATGATTTTAAAAAATATAAATAATGTAATACTTGATATAACAAAAAGGACAGTAAAGGACAAAAATATAATAAATGAAATAGAAAATGTCGCAAATAAAGTAAAAGAAAACAATTTGAATATGGAAATAGAAGTAAGTAAATTATCAAAAATCACATTTGATAGAAAATATAAAATAAACATTTACCGGATATTGAATAAAGAAGTCGGAGAGAGTTGGAAATATAAAAAGATATACAGAAAAACAAAAGTAGTTGTGGAGGAAAACTGGTTGAAAAAAATACCGGATTATCTGGATAGAACCGATTATTATAAAAAGGCTGAAATAAGTGAAAAAGAATATATAATTTATGATAATTTAAATTGTGTAACGTATAAAATGAATATATAAATATGGAGTATGGCGCTACTGTATAACAGGCCTGTTTACGCTTCGCCGCCTTTGGCGGCTCGGATTGAAAAGCCGGATTTTCATAACCGTAGGTCAGCGACCTGCGGAATCTTGGTACTAAAATCAGGAGGAACTAAAATGGGTTTGTTAGACAAATTTGTCGGGATCGTTGGTGAAGCGCTTGGCGGCGCGACAGGCGGATTAGCCGGCGGACAATCCGGCGGCTAATCTGATGGGAAAAAGGAAGAGATCCGAAACATCTTCGATTCCAAAGTGAATGGCGGTAAGGATTACATAGTTTTAGCCGGAATGAACATGGTCACGACCAAAAAATTAATGAAAGAGGTTCGGACTTATTACAATTATCTTATCGGCTATAAAGACGGAGATGATCCGGAAATTGTAATCATTTCCACATCAAATGATTTGGCGTCAGTTGATGAACCAGCGATATGTAAAAAAAGCGAATGTACAAAAGCCGTATATTTGCAAAACACCGGAAGTTTTAGCATTTCACACCCAAAGATTGGTGACGCTCTGGTAGACTGTGGAATAATTTCATCAGCCGCATGGGGCGCTTCCGGAAGCGGCGCATTGATTATTCCGGTATCTTATCTTGATGAGTATACGCCATTTACCGAATTTTTTCAGAATAGGTTTGCTAAATAGTAAACGGAATACGCCCCTACTACACAATCCCCGCAAGGCTTAGGAATAGGCTTTACGGGGATTGATATTTTTTTAAGGAACAATCTCCGAGCGTTATTTTACGGATTGTTTTTTTGATATTTCTTTTTTTAATGATTTGATTGATTCCGTTACGGAATATAACTCTGAAAGGATTCTGAGGTTTTGCGATACTTTTATGTCGTTTTTGCTGAGTTGGTCGTTTGCAAGTTTTTTAGAATATTCGTCTGAAAGCTTTTTATAGTATTCGATTTTTTCGGCTGAAGATTTAAATTTTTTGTTTTTTAAGTTTGCCGGAATAGCTGCAAGAGCTTTTGTTTCCTGAGCTTTTAGTTCGGAAAAATAATATTCAAGTTCGGCAAGCTGATTTTTCATATTTTGCAGTTCGTCTTTAGGCATTTCTTCCGCTTCAAATTCAATACGCAGAAACTCTTCGTCATAATCTTCTTGGGCAAAAGCCGCACAAAAGCAAAACAAAACGCAAAAAACAGCCGCAGTTACGCCGTTTTTTAAAATTTTTGAATTAACTTTCATTTACAACCCCATTTAAAAAATAATTAGTAATGAGTAGTTAGTAATTAGTAATTAAAGGCAAAGACAAAAACAAATTCCACTTTCAAAAAGGCGCGGACGAGACGCTTTGTCTCGGATGGAGTAATCGTCGTTGCCGTGTCGTTGTCGTTAATTACTAATTACTCATTACTAATTATGAATTACCGTTATTGTAGTGTAGTTCCACCGCGTCTTTGCTGCCTATGATTTTTTCTACCGATATTATGAAATTGTCTGAACAGTCTGAAAGGTATTCTGTTTCTAATGCGTAATTGCCATAGACGGGGTCTTCCAAATCCAAAAATACTTTAGCGTTGCCTTTGTGTTCTTTAAAAACTTTTGTCAGCCGTTCGCTTAGCTCGTCATCGTATCTTGTAGTGGAGATTTTTATATGCACTTCGCCGCAGTTAGGCCGGTATTTCTTTTTGGCTTCGTCTATTGTAACCATATCTTCGACTATGATTTCCGCCTGCCCTTCAGAACCCATAAGCTTGCCTTTTATCACCACAATATTGTTTGGCGTCAAATAGCCCTGATATTTTTCAAAAGATTTCGGGAAAAGTATAGCTTCTACGCTGCCGTGAAGATCTTCTACTTTAAACTTGGCATAAGCTTCTTTTTTAGCTTTTGAAATCATTTTTTTTATCGAAAAAACCATGCCGGCTATGCGCACTATTTGCGCATCTTTGATATCGACATCTTCTTTAGGCGCGGGTAGATTGTCCAGCCTGTAATTCGAATAGGCGACAAGCTCTCTTTTGCGCGGCGTAAGCGGATGTCCGGATAGATAAAAGCCCAGCACTTCTTTTTCAAAATCCAAAGCTTCAAAAGCTTCCAGAGGTTTTGCTTTTAAAAGAGAAGATTCGCCGCTTATGGTTTCGGCGGCGTCAAACAAAAATCCTTGCGCAGACTCTTTTTCTGCCTTAATTTTTGCGGCTTTATCAACTGACGAATCTATGCTTTGAAGCAGGCTTGCCCTTATTTCAAGTTTGTCTTTTCCGAAAACGTCAAAAACGCCGGCTTTTGCAAGACTTTCAAGCGCTTTTTTGTTTGTGGATTTTAAATCTATACGCTGCAAAAATTCGTCCCAGTCTTTAAACTGTTCGTCCTGTTTTCTTGCCTGTCCGATTGATTCCGTAATACCTTCGCCTACGTTTTTTACAGCCAAAAGGCCGAAACGTATATTTCCGTTTTCAGCTTTAAATTTTCCGTCGGAGCGCTGAATGTCCGGAGGGAGAATTTTTATGCCGAAACTTTCTGCGTCGTCAAGATAAGTTACAAGCCTGCTTTCTTCATTATCTTTTACCGCAGAACGTCCGATTTCGGAATTTAAAAGCGCCGTCAAATATTCCAGCGTATAGTTGGCTTTAAGATATGCAGTCTGGTACGAAACCATTCCGTATGCCGCCGAATGCGATTTATTGAATCCGTAACCCGCAAAAGCGAGAATATTATCGTAAATTTTATTTGCCTTTTTCTTATCAACTCCGTTTTGTTCGGCGCCTTTGACAAATTTTTCTCTCTGAGCTTCAATAACTTCGGCAATCTTTTTGCTCATGGCTTTACGCAGCCCGTCGGCTTCTCCCGGAGTAAAACCCGCAAGAGATATCGCCATTTTCATAACCTGTTCCTGATACAAAATGACGCCGTAAGTGTCGGCAAGGATCGGTTCCTGAAGCGGATGGTCGTACTCTATTTTTTTTCTGCCGTGTTTTCTGGCGACAAAATCGTCTAACATGCCCGAACCCATCGGGCCGGGACGGTACAATGCTATTAAAGCGATAATGTCTTCTATATTTGTGGGCTTGAGTTTTCTTATGAGGTCCCTCATGCCTTTACTTTCAAGCTGGAAAACGCCGAGCGCTTTTGCTTCCGCGAGCAGTTCATACGTTTTTGGATCGTCGAGAGGAATTTGATTTAAATCAAAAGAAGGATTTTTTTCTTTCACGAGTTTTACACATTCGTCTATAATGGTCAATGTTCTCAACCCCAGAAAATCGACTTTAAGCAGTCCCAGCTGCGGCAAGACCACGCCGTCGTACTGAGTGGTGATAACGTCCCTTGACCCTTTTGCCAAAGGCGAATAGTTCATTATTTCTTCATTTGCGATAACCATGCCCGCCGCATGCACGCCTGTATGCCTTTTAAGGCCTTCCAGCCGCTGCGACGCTGATATGAGTTTTGCAACTCTTTCGTCGGCTTTAATAAGCTTTACCAAATCCTGCGAAGATTTTAAAGCTTCTTCTATGCTTGAATTAAAAGGAATAAGTTTTGCGATATTGTTAGATTCGGTCGGCGTAAAACCCATGACCCGCGCAACGTCTTTTATCACCAGCCGCGCCTGCATGGAGCCGAAAGTTATGATCTGCGCACATTTTTCTTCGCCGTACTTTTTGCGCACATACTCGATTACTTTATCTCTTCCGAAATCTGCAAAATCTATATCCAGATCCGGCATTGAACGCCTGTCGGGATTTAAAAATCTTTCAAAAAGAAGCCCGTATTTTAAAGGACAAATATCCGTAATTCCCAGCGTATAAGCGACCATCGCGCCCGCTCCCGAACCTCTGCCCGGCCCTACCGGCACTCCGTTATCTTTTGCGTATTTTATAAAGTCCGACACTATCAAAAAGTATGAAGCAAAACCCATTTTATTTATGATTGAAAGTTCGTGTTTAAGCCTTTCTTCATGTTCCGTTTTGATGTTTGCGTATCTTTTGGATAAACCTTCGCGGCACAGTTTTTCAAGATATTCTGAATCGGACTTATATTCTTTTGGTACGGGAAATTGCGGCAAAAGAAGCTGGTCGGACTTTATTTCAAGATTGGTTTTTTCGGCGATTTCAAGAGTGTTTTTCAAAGCTTCCGGAATATATGAAAAAGTTTTTTCCATTTCTTCAGGCGAACGATAATAGAACAAATCGGAATCAAAACGCATTCTGTTAGTGTCGGTTAAAGTTTTGCCGGTACCTATTCAAATCAGAATATCGTGGATGGCGGCATCTTCTTTTTTCAAAAAGTGACAATCATTTGTCGCGACAAGCGGTATAGCGGTTTTTTTGGAAAGCTCTATCAGTCCGGGTATAATTCTTTGCTGGTCTTCAAGCCCGTTATCCATTATTTCAATATAAAAATTATCTTTACCAAAAATATCGCGGTACTCTGCGGCGGCGGTTTCTGCCTTTACGGCATTGCCTTTAAGCAAATTTGCGGCCACTTCGCCCGCAAGACAGCCCGACATTGCAATTATGCCGTCTGCATATTTGCGCAGCACTTCTTTGTCCACGCGCGGCTTATAATAAAAACCTTCCGTAAACCCAATGCTTACTATGTGCATAAGGTTTTGGTAACCTTTAAAATCTTTTGCAAGAAGCGTCAAATGATTATAATTTCCGCCCTCTTCGGATATTTTTTCCGCGCTTTTATCAAAACGCGACTTTGGCGCAACATAAACCTCACATCCGATAATGGGCTTTATGCCGCTTTCTTTTGCCGCCCAGTAAAATTCCATAGCGCCGTACATATTTCCGTGATCGGTAATTGCAAGCGCCGGCATTTTATATTCTTTTGCTATGAGGTTAAACAGTTCTCCGGGCTTGCCTTTGTCGTTGGTCAAACGGCAAGCGCCGTCAAGGAGTGAATATTCCGTATGATTGTGCAAATGTACGAATTCAGCCATAAAAAACACCCGCTTTTTTATATAATAATGTCCAAATATTATACCATAATTACCGGTTTCAAAACCGAGTACATAAAGTAAATACCCGCACGAATCATATGTCAAAAAACATACCTATTTAATATATCGCTTTTACTCTGATAATTTGTTATATTATCAGAGTAAAAGCGGACAAACAATATGACCAATAAAGAAAAAATATTATCATTGGCAAAAAACAATAATGGTTTTATAACCAATAAACAGGTTAAGGCCATGGGGTTGACTACGAGATATTTAACCGATATGCTTAAAAATAATATTATTGAAAAAGTTAAGGCCGGACTTTATATTTCCACCGATTATATACCGGATAAATTTTATGAAATTTTATACAACACTTCCGGAGTTTTTTCTCATACTACTGCTTTATATTTATATAATCTCGTTGACAGAATACCTTTAAATTTTGACGTTACGGTTTCATACGATTACAGAGGCTCGCTGCAAAACAATGAAGAGGTCAATTTGTTTTATGTTAAAAACAAATTTCATGATATGGGAATTACGAAAATGAAATCTCCTCAAGGCTGCATAATTGAAGTTTACGATATGGAAAGAACAATATGCGACATAATAAGAAATGAAAAAAGAATAGATTCCGAGTTGTATGTGTCTGCATTAAAAAATTATGTTAAACATAAAAATAAAAAATTAAATATATTAATTAAGTATGCCGAAAAATTTTCAATACGGGATAAAGTGGCGTCAAATATAAGGATTTTGTTATGATTACAGCCGATATGTCAGTGAAAAGCAAAATAAAAAATCTGATGAAACAAAACGGTATTAATCCCCAAGAAGCAATGCAGATGTATTTATTTGAAAAATTTTTATTTAAGCTTTCAAGGAGTAAATATAAAAATAACTTTATTTTCAAAGGCGGCTGTATACTTGCACAGCTTTTCGGACAAAGCCAGAGAACCACACGCGATTTGGACAGTTCGATCAAAGGTATACCGTTAAGCAAAGAAGAATTAAGCAATGTCATAAACGAAATCTTGTCAATCAAAACAGAGGATCATATAGAATTCTCTTTATTGAGTATTGACGATATAAGAAACGATGAAACTTATGGAGGCTTCAGAACGACAATCTGCGCCGTTTTCGGTACAATAAAAGAAAATATCAAGATAGATATTACTGCGGGAGACGTAATTACTCCTAAAGCAATAGTCTTTGAATATAAAATGATGTTTGAAAACAAAAGTATCAATATTATGTCTTATCCCGTAGAAACGATAATAGCCGAAAAATTTGAGACAATAATATCAAGAGGAGTACTAAACACAAGAGCAAAAGATTTTTATGATATTTATATGCTGGTTAAGTTAAATAAGTATAATAGATCTATTCTAAAAAAAGCCGTTGTTAAAACATTTAGCCATAGAAATACGAGTTTAAATATTAATGAAGTTGAAAATACAATTATGGATTTAAAGACTGATAAAGACATACGCAATTTTTGGAACAAATATCAAAAAACGTATAAGTATGCTAAAAAAATACAGTTTGATGAAGTTATAGAAAGCATGAATATGCTAACGAACATAATCGTATAAACGTTTACCAACAACCGCATTTTTCTTTTCACGTCAATTATTTCAAAATCCGCATAAGCGTATGACTGTCGCAGTCAAAGCAAGAAGAATGAAAAATAATATTTTTTTCTTCAGCATTTTTAATGCGATAGTTTTTTTGTTTATTATCGCATAAATGCAGATAAAACACGGCAGCGCAGCCGCATATGGCGA
Organism: Endomicrobium sp.; assembly: GCA_031264895.1. Lineage (GTDB taxonomy): Bacteria > Elusimicrobiota > Endomicrobiia > Endomicrobiales > Endomicrobiaceae > Endomicrobium_B. The sequence goes on from JAISDI010000107.1 coordinate 10,152, forward strand.
AAAATACAGGGCTGCGGCATATAAAAGAAGCGACAATGCCGTAAAATGTTTGTCCTGATTATGTTTAAGCCCTTTTGCGTCGGTAAACGTATAAATGAAAAAAGAAAAACAGCAAAACAACGCGCTTGCAAGGCAGGCTGAGGCGCCGGGCAAGTAGATAAAAGTAAATGCCGGAACAACAGCGGCTATAAGGGAAACGGCAAGAGCCGCATTATAAGATTTGAACGTTCTCAAAACCGACAAATAAAAAAACATAACCGTTATAACATACAAATATCCGTTTACGACATTTGCGCGCGTAAGCATATGTCTGAAAAAAAGCGAGCCAAACATAATTATTTCAGCCGCCGCTCCGGTCATTAAAAAATGCAATAGTGTTTTCATATAAGTAGTAGTTAGTAATGAGTAATTAACGACAATGGTGGCCATCCCGTCAGAGACTTTGTCTCTGACACTCCTCCGTAGAGCTATACTTGACCCACAATAATACCATTTAACCCAAAAATTCTATTAGAACTTTCTAAAAAACATCTTTTTCCTTTGTCGTCATCAACTCACTGAGTCTTCTGGCACCCATGCCGTCATTCCGAACTTGTTTCGGAATCTGCTGTTGCAGTTGTCGTTATATTATGCCACCTGCAAAGGCCAGACCCTGAAACGAGTTCAGGGTGACA
>JAISDI010000136.1 GCA_031264895.1 Endomicrobium sp.
AGAAACCTCTAATGGAATTTTTGGGTTAAAAAAAAGCCCTAAAATATGCTATAATTACTGTTAATTTTAAAAGCAGGATATATGAATAAAATATGTGAAAACATTAATTTTATAAGAAAAACCGTAGAATCTTTGAAAAAGCAGGAGAGCGTTGAAATTGTCGCCGTTACAAAGACTTTTCCGTATGATGACGTTTTACAGGCTTTAAATTGCGGGATCAAACATATAGGCGAAAGCAAGATTCAGGAAGCTTTGCCAAAATTTGAACAAATCGGAAGCGGTTTAAAAAGTATTACAAAACATTTTATAGGTCATTTACAGTCAAACAAAGCAAAAAAAGCGGTTGAGAACTTTGATTTAATTCATTCTTTGGACAGCATTGATTTGGCAAAAGACATATCCCGGCATGCTCAAAACGCGCAAAAAACACAAAACTGTCTTATTGAAGTGAAAGTTTCCGACGAAGAAACTAAAACGGGCGTAAGAGCCGGAGAAATAAAAAAATTTTATGCCCAATGTCTTGAAATACCGAACATTTCGATAAAAGGATTAATGATAATCACGCCTTTAAGCCGCAGTCCCGAAGATTCGCGCCCTTATTTCAAACAAATTTACGATTTATTTACCGTCATGCAGAAATCTTGCGGAAAAGATGATTTTAATATTTTATCTATGGGCATGTCCGACGATTATAAAATTGCCTTAGAGGAAGGTTCCAATATGGTGCGGATAGGTTCTGCAATTTTCGGAGACAGAAATTATGGCAATAAATAAAACAATAACATTTATCGGCTCGGGAAACATGGCGCAGTCGATAATTGAGGGCATGATAAAAGCCTCAATCGTAAATCCGGAAAATATTATATGCAATGATATTGTCCAAGATAAGCTTGATTCGCTTAAAAAAAAATACGGCGTTATTATCTCTTCAGATAAAAAAGAAGCCGTTTCAAAAGCCGGCATAATATTTCTTGCGGTCAAGCCGCAGAGTATGCTTCAGGGTCTTGAAGAAATTAAACCTTTTATAAAAAAAGAATCTCTGATAATATCGATAGCAGCCGGCATAACGACAAAATTTATAGAAGATATTTTGGACTTAAAAATTGCGGTTGTCAGAGCAATGCCCAATACGCCGGCGCTTACGGGCGCGGGCGCTACGGCTTTATGCGGCGGCAGGTTTGCTTCGGACAATGATTTGCAGACTGCGCGCGAAATTTTTTCCGCTGCGGGCATATTTCAAATTATGGCTGAAGAAAATTTTGACGCTGTTACGGCGCTTTCGGGTTCAGGGCCGGCATATGTGTTTTATTTATGCGAACTCATGCAGCAAGCCGGCGAAAAACTCGGCCTTGACGCTCAAACGGCTAAAGATTTTGCGGTTCAAACCGTTTACGGAGCGGGGAAAATGCTTTCAAAAACGGGGCTTGACGCGCAAACTTTAAGGCAAAACGTTACGTCGCCAAACGGCACAACGCAGGCGGCTTTAGAATATTTTAAATCTCACAATCTTTCGGATATCGTGTTTGAAGCAATGCGGCAGGCCGCGCGCAGATCGAAAGAATTGAGCAAATAGAGGGGGCTCGGAAATGATTATAAAAGTAAGAGTGATACCTAATTCCAAGAGAAACGAGGTAGTAAGCAGGATAGGATCTATTTTAAGAGTAAAAATTTCCGCTCCGGCAGTTGAAGGCAAAGCTAATGAAGAGCTGTGTGAATATTTGTCGGATTTTTTTGATGTAAAAAGGTCTATGGTTTACCTCAGAAAAGGCGAACGCGGAAGGGAAAAAACCATCGAAATATGTGGACGTTCCGAAGAAGAGCTTGACGAAGTGCTAGACACCATACCGTAAACATTAAACAGAGGCATATAAAAAATGGACAAATCAAAAGAAAAAGATTATTCGAAGACAGTAAATTTGCCTAAAACCGATTTTCAGATGAAAGCCAATCTTGCCCAAAGAGAGCCGGCTTTTATCGAAGAATGGGAAAAAAATAAAATTTATTCCCAGATGTGCGATAAAAACAAGGGTAAAGAAAAATTCATTTTTCATGACGGCCCTCCATACGCCAACGGACACATACATACCGGAACCGCTTTAAACAAGATCCTTAAAGATTTCGTAATAAAGTACCGTTCAATGTCGGGCAATTATGTACCTTTTACTCCCGGCTGGGACTGTCACGGTCTGCCCATAGAAACGCAGGCTTTAAAAGAACTTAAAACCGATAAAAATAAAGTCGACAGGCTTGTTTTCAGAAAACAGGCGGCGGATTTTGCCATGAGATTTGTGGAGATACAAAAAGCCGAATTCAAGAGACTCGGAGTTTTGGCTGACTGGGAAAATCCTTATTTAACATTAGACCCCAAATATGAAGCTTCAATAATAAAAGTTTTCGGACAGCTTACGGAAAAAGGTTACATATACAGAAAAAAGAAACCGGTTTACTGGTGTCCTTCATGCGAAACGGCATTGGCGGACGCAGAAGTAGAATATGCGGATCACGCTTCGGATTCTATTTTTGTCAAATTTGCGATAAAAGAACTTCCTGAAGCTTTAAAAAATAAGGGCTCAAAACTTAAAGATTATTCGGTGCTTATCTGGACTACTACCCCATGGACGCTTCCGGCAAACGTAGCTTTGGCTTTTAACGGCGAAGCCGAATATATTGCCGCTGTTTTTGAATTTGAAGGCGGCAGAAAAGAAAAAATAATAGTTGCCAAAGCTCTGGCTGAAAATGTAAAAGAAAAAATAAACGCTAAAAATTTTACAAAAGAACTTGAAACTAAAGGCGTTGATTTCGTCAATATTAAATGTCAAAATCCCGTAGTTGACAGAATTTCGGAAGGAATACTTGCGGATTTTGTCAGTATGGAAGACGGCGCCGGAATAGTTCACATAGCTCCCGGACACGGACAGGAAGATTATCAGGCCGGACTTGAGTACGGCCTTGAAATAATTTCTCCGGTAAACGACAGAGGGCAGTTTACAAAAGAAGTTCCGGAATTTGAAGGGCAAAATATTTTTAAAGCAAACCCTTTGATAATCGAAAAACTTGAAAAAGAAGGCAAACTACTTGCAAAACTAAAAATAGACCACTCATACCCGCATTGCTGGAGATGCAAAAAGCCGGTAATTTTCCGCGCTACTCCGCAATGGTTTTTAGATATTGAACGCGAAGATTTAAGAAAAAAACTTCTGGGCTGCGTCAAAGACGTAAACTGGATACCCAGATACGGGGAAAACAGAATATCCGGAATGCTTGAAAGCCGTCCGGATTGGTGCTTGAGCCGTCAGCGTTTGTGGGGAGTTCCGATTCCGGTATTTTACTGCAAAGACTGCTGCGAGCCTTTGGTAGACCCAAAAATAATTTATAAGATTTCCGAAATATTTCAAGAAAAAGGTTCTGACGCATGGTTTGATATGAGCGCCGAAGAACTGCTTGAAGGCGCAAATGCAAAATGTCCTTCATGTTCGGGAAACAATTTCAGAAAAGAGGAAGACATTCTGGACGTTTGGTTTGATTCCGGCGTTTCTTCCGAAGCGGTTTTGTCAAGCGGAAATTATAAAGATTTGGAGTTCCCTGCGGATTTATACCTTGAAGGAAGCGACCAGCACCGCGGCTGGTTTCAGACGTCTTTGATTCCGGCGGTTGCCGTAAAAGGTTCGGCTCCTTACAATAATGTTCTGACGCACGGTTTTGTTGTCGACGGACAAGGCAAAAAAATGTCAAAGTCCGTAGGCAATACCATCGCGCCGGAAAAAATAATTTCAGTATACGGAGCGGACGTTTTAAGGCTTTGGGTAGCTTCGAGCGATTATAAAGAAGACATAAGAATATCCGATGAAATTCTCAAAGGATTAAGCGATTCTTACAGAAAAATAAGAAATACCGTACGTTTTTTGCTTGGCAATACGGGCGGTTTTGACTCAACAAAAGCGCTGTCGTTTAAAAATATGCGGGAAATAGACAAATATGCTTTAAGCCGTCTGCAAGATTTAATCAATACGGCAATATCGGCGTACGAAAGCTATGAATTTCATAAATCTGTAAGCGCCATAAACAATTTCTGCGTGGTATTTTTGAGCGGTTTTTATCTTGACGCTTTAAAAGATACTCTTTATTGCGACGCTACAGATTCAAAAGCAAGAATAAGCGCGCAGTCCGCAATGCTCGAGATCTGTTCGGTTTTAATAAGGCTTATTTCTCCGGTACTTTCATTTACCGCAGAAGAAGCGTGGAGAGAAATAATTAAACTTTTGCCGCAAATGCCCAAATCCGTATTTCTAGCGGATTTCCCGCAAACGAACAGCAAATATATTCTTGAAGCCGAAACGCTTGAAAAATGGGACATAATGCTAGAAGTAAGACAGGCTGTGATGATAGAAAACGAAAAACTCAGGCAGGAAAAGATAATAGGATCGAATCTTGAAGCGCGTCTAAACATTTCTTACGGCGAGAAGTACGCAAAAGCGTTTGAAGATTCAAATCTTGTAAATTTGGTTTTAGGCAGCTGGGACATAAAACTTTCAAAAGCCCAAGCCGAAAATACTCTTATAATAAAAACAGAAAAGTCCGAATTCGAAAAATGCCATAGATGCTGGAGACATATCGAAGGCATTGACGAAAACGGCGTATGCCGCAGATGTTCAGAGGCTTTAAAATAATGAAAAAACCGGTAATTTTAGCCGGCATTCTTTTCTTGTTTGACCAGATTACAAAATATCTGATCGACGTTTTTATCCCTTACGGAAACTCAATAAACATTATACCGTTTTTCGATTTATTTAACATGACCCACGTGCGCAATACGGGCGTGGCTTTCAGCTTTTTTCAAGGCAGAAATCTGACATTTACGATTTTTACGGCGGCGGTTCTCGCGTTTTTTTGCGTATGGCTTTACAGAAACAGAAATGCCGTTTCAAAACTTCAGATGTACGCTTTCTGCATAGTGATAGCCGGCGGCGCGGGAAATATGATCGACAGAATTTTCAGAGGCGCAGTTGTAGATTTTCTGGATTTCGGGATAAACGCTTTAAGATGGCCTTCTTTTAATGCCGCCGATTCATGTATATGCGTCGGCGCATTTTTAATAATAATAGATTTAGCCAAACCGCTTTTTAGAAAAAAATCTAATTAGTAATTAGTAATGAGTAATTAGTAATTTAGGAGCGCTTTCAGCGCAGATAAGAGGTTTGCTTACGCAAACAATGACAAAGAATTTTTTCATTTTGTCGTGTCTGTTTGCCGTTAAAATTCCCATTTTGTGGAAGTTGACGCGGAGCGGACGGGGTAGTCTTTGTTGCCGTTGTCGTGTCTTTATCGTTAATTACTAATTACTAACTACTCATTACTAATTATCTGTAACTAATTATCCGTAATAATTTGCCGCCCGCAAGGGCTGGGAGCAGAGTTAATGATATGTTAAATTTTTGTATTCTTGCAAGCGGGTCTAGCGGGAATTGTTCTGTGCTTTGGAATGAGAGTGTGGCTGTTTTGATAGATTGTGGGTGCAGCGCTAAATATATTGTTGAAAACCTTGCATCTTTGGGAATAGAACCCTGTAATTTGACGGCGGCTGTTATAACTCATGCTCATATTGACCATATAAGCGCGTCCGGACTGAACTTTCTTTTAAAAAATAATATACCCGTGCATCTCCATGAAGATACTTTGGAAGATATATTCCGAAAATACGGCAATAAAGCCGACGAATGTTACTCTGTGTCTTTTAACGGCGGGTTTAAAATCAAAGATATAGTTGTTGAACCTTTTAACGTTTACCACAAAGACGAGAGAATATCCCGCACTTTGGGGTTTTCGTTTTCTTCCTTTGTTCAGGGGAAAAAATATAAAGTCGGGTATGTTACCGATACGGGCAAAGTGTGCAAAAATATGATAAAAAGTCTAAGCGACAGCAATATACTTGTTATAGAATCAAATTATGACAGGGAAATGCTTGATTCAAGTTTCAGGCCTTACGAAAATAAGCGCTGGGTTTTAAGCGATTGGGGACATCTTGCAAACGAAGACGCGGCTCATGCAATTGCTGAAATAAAGGCGGCGTCAACTGCGCCGGACAGTTTAAAATACGTGTTTTTGGCTCATCTCAGTTATCATCACAACAGTCCGGAGCTTGCGCTTCAAGTGTCTAAAAAAATGCTTTACAGCCAAGATATAAATGACGTAAAACTTTTTGCGGCTAAAAGGAAAGAAAGATGTCAGGCGATAAAGATAAAATAATACGCTGTTTTGCCCCTTTAAAAGGCAAAAGCCCGAAAGTTTTAATTTTGGGAACAATGCCGGGCGGGGCGGCGCTAATGAAAAAAGAATATTACGGGTATGAGCATAATGCGTTTTGGAAAATCATGTTTGATATTTTTGAAGCAAGTTTTACTACAGATTATGAGATCAGGAAAAATCTTTTAAAAAATAACGGGATCGCGCTTTGGGACACTATAGCTTCCTGCGAACGCGAAGGAAGCAGCGATACTGCCATAAAAAATATCGTATACAATAATATAGAAGGTTTCTTGAAAGATAATAAATCGGTAAAAGCCATATTTTTAAACAGCAAGTTTGCTTATAAAGCTTTTACCAGAGCCGTAAAAAATGATATAGAACGGCAAATTTTTGTCATGCCTTCAACAAGTCCGGCAAATACCGTAAAATATGAAAAAAAGCTGGAACAATGGGCAAAGGTCAAAGAGTTTGTAAATAAAAGTAATTAACAATCAATAAATTTATTAAAATATGTTTTGTCAAGTCTTTACAAATACGGCAAAAAAAAGTATAAATAATCGTTATATTTAAACAGGCATATCAGCTGTTCTATTTAAGGGAGGCGTATTATGGCAGAAGCAAGATGTATGAAATGCAAAAAACAGGTTGAAGTTAAAGACCCGCAGGACGTTGTAATGAAAAACGGCATGAAAGCCGTTTCAGGTGTATGTCCTGATTGCGGAACAAAAGTTTTCAAAATCGTAGGTAAAAATAAGTAATTAAATCAACGGGGTTGACCTCTAAATAAGCTTTTAAATAAGCAGATCAAAGGTTAGCCCCGTTCTTTTTTTGCGTCATACAAAACATATCGGGGAGTTATAATGAGCAGCGGAGATAAAATAATCAACTGGATAACTTCGGATCTCAGCTTGCCGGAAGGCGGCGTGAGAAATACCGTAATAATGCTTAGCGAAGGCGATACCGTTCCTTTCATATCGCGTTACAGAAAAGAAAAAACCGGCAATTTTGACGAAGTAAACATCAGAGATATTAACGATAAGCTTCAATATTATATAGAGTTGGAAACGAGGAAAGAAACAATTTTAAGCAGTATTGAAGAACAGAAGAAAATGACGCCGGAACTTAAAAAACAGATTGAAGAATGCAAAGAAAAAACCAAACTTGAAGATATATATCTTCCTTATAAGCCCAAACGCCAGACCAAAGCCACAATAGCCAAAGCCGCAGGGCTTGAACCTCTTGCAAACGAGATAATTGAACAAAAGCGCGGCATGAAAGAAAGCAGGGAAGAGATAATCAAACCTTATTTGAATACCGAAAAAGGCATAGATACCGCCGAAAAAGCGCTTACGGGCGCAATAGACATAATTGCAGAACAGATTTCCGACAATGCCGTTATGAGAGGCATTTTAAGAACTTTTATGACTGTAAACGGAAATGTCCGCTCAAAAGCCACAAAAGCCGCCGAAAATATAAAAACAAAATACGATATGTATTACGACTATGCGGAAGCGGTCAAAACTATTCCGGCACACAGGCTTCTTGCGATAAGGCGCGGCGCAAAAGAAAAAGTTCTGTCATGGAAAATAGATTTGGACGATGAAGCGGCTGTGGATCTAATACTGTCAAAAGTTATCAGAAACAAAGGAAACATGTCATTATTTTACCCTGAACTTTTTACGGCTGTAAAAACTTCTTATGACAGGCACTTGTACCCTTCTCTTCAGGTTGAAATATTTCTTGCAAAAATGGAAGAAGCCGATAAAGACGCCATCGGCGTATTTGCTAAAAACGCTAAAAACCTTCTTCTTGCGCCTCCCGCAGGGCATAAAGTTATTATGGGCGTGGATCCGGGCTTTAGAACGGGCTGCAAAGTTGCCGTTATAGACGAAAACGGAAATTTCAAAGAATATCACGCCATATTTCCGCACGAGCCGGCTTCAAGAGTTAAAGAAGCCGAAGACATCGTTGTGGATTTAATTGAAGAATATTATGTTGAACTTATTGCCATAGGAAACGGTACGGCTTCTAAGGAAACTGTAACTTTCATTAATAATGTATTGAAAAATCATACTTTTAAAATTCCCCCAAAAGTCATAGTAGTAAGCGAAGCCGGCGCTTCGGTTTATTCGGCTTCTCCTCTTGCTACTGCGGAATTTCCAAATCTTGACGTAACGGTAAGGGGCGCTATAAGCATTGCCAGAAGACTTCAGGATCCGCTTGCCGAACTTGTAAAAATAGACCCAAAATCAATAGGCGTAGGCCAATACCAGCATGACGTAAACCAAATACACCTTAAAAAACAGCTTGACGGAACTGTTGAGTCCGCAGTTAACTTTGTAGGCGCAAATTTAAATTCGGCTTCAGTCGAACTTTTGTCTTACGTTTCCGGGCTTAGCAAACTTGTCGCAAAAAACGTGGTAAATCACAGAGTAAAAAACGGATCTTTCAAAGATAAAAAAGAACTTTTAAAAGTGGCAGGACTTGGGGAAAAAACTTTCGTGCAGTGCGCGGGTTTTTTAAGAATTCCCGGCGGAACTAATCCTCTTGACAATTCCGGAGTTCATCCTGAAAGTTATACGGCAGTCGAAAGAATGTCTGCGGATTTGGGCGTTGACGTTGAAGGTCTCATAGGAAACGAAAACCTCATAAGCCGCATAGAAGCAAAAAAATATGTTACCGAAACCGTCGGACTTCTTACATTAAATGATATAATACAGGAATTAAAAAAACCCGGTGTTGACCCGCGCAAAGATTTTTCAACGGCACAGTTCAGCGAGGATATAAATACTTTGGAAGATCTTAAAGAGGATATGGTTCTAAACGGCACAGTAACAAACGTAACGAATTTCGGCGCGTTTGTAGACATAGGCGTCCATCAGGACGGGCTTGTGCACATTTCAAAGCTCAGCAGCAGGTTTGTGACCAATCCGCACGAAGTCGTTTCAGTAGGTGATACCGTAAAAGTAAAAGTTTTAAAAGTAGATACGGAATTAAAAAGAATAAGTTTAGAGGTTGTGTGTCAATAATGGGAATTTCAGATAAAACGAAAAAATTGGCAGGAAGCAGCAAATTTATTGTCAAAATGAAAGGAATGTGGCCTTTTGTGAAGCCCATTTTCCCGAAAGTAGTGCTGGGTTTGCTGCTCACCATTCCGGTAGGAATGCTTGACGCTCTTATAGCGCTGTTTCTTAAACCTTACATGGACAATGTGATGGTGGCAAAAGAATCGTCGAATTTTATATACGTGCCTTTTGTGATCGTAGGCTTTACCATTGTGCAGGGCGTTTTCAACTTTCTTGCGGTTTATGTCAACGGCTGGACGGCAAATAAAATTACGCTCAATATCAAAAGAGTGTTATTTGAAAAACTTCTTTCTTTGTCGCCTGCATTTTTTGACAAAACAACTTCGGGATCGGTATTTTTCAGATTCTCAAAAGACGCGGAAACGGCGAGCAACGGCCTTATAAATAATGTGAAAACCATAGTTACGCGCGTTTTTTCGATAGTGTCGCTCGTGGCGGTTTTGCTTTACAATTCGTGGCAGCTTACCATTATTTCGATATTTGTGCTAGGCTGCGCTTTTCTGCCTTTATACTTCGTTAAAAAAAGAATGAAAATGGTTTTTGAGAAATCAGTGTCCGTAGAAAGCGATTTGGTTACGGTTTATAACGAAGCGTTTGCCGGCAACAAGACCATAACCTCGTATAATCTGCAAAATCTTAAAATGGAAAATTTTGACGGTCTGCTCGGGAAATCTTTCAATTTGAAAATGGCGCTTCTCAAAAACACGTCTTGGCTTTCTCCGGTAATGCACATAATTTCATCTTTTGGCGTTGCGGGCGTTGTGTTTTTCGGCACGTATCTTGTGATAAATGATACGATAACAAGCGGCAATTTCGTTTCGTTTCTGGCGGCTCTTATCATGCTTTACACGCCTGTTAAATCGATAGGCCAGCAGTTTGTGAGCATACAAGGTTCTTTTATGGCGATGGACAGAATGTTTAAAATGCTTGACTTGAAACCGAGCGTCAGAGACGCCGAAGACCGCACGCCAGTTGAGCTTAAAGGTTTTAACAAAGAGATAATATTCGATAAAGTTTCTTTTGGTTATGACAATTTTAAAATCGTTTTGAAAGAAATAAGTTTTACCGTAAAAAAAGGCGAAACCGTAGCTTTGGTCGGAAATTCCGGCGGCGGAAAAACGACTTTGATAAATCTTCTTATGAGGCTTTATAATTTAAAATCCGGAAATATAATTATTGACGGACATAAGCTATGGCAGCTGTCTTTAAAATCTTTGAGAGAGCAGATTGCCATAGTGTTTCAGGATAATTTTTTATTCTCGGGAACAATACGCGAAAACATAATGCTTGGAAACCCGAACGCCGGTGAAGAAGAACTTTCAAGAGCTGTGGATATGGCGTGTCTTGGCGAAGTTGTGGCCGGTTTTGAGCGCGGTCTGGATACCGTGATAGGCGAAAGAGGAATAATTTTATCGGGCGGCCAAAAACAGCGCGTAGCTGTGGCAAGAGCGATTTTAAAAAATGCGCCGATAGTCATTCTTGACGAAGCGACAAGCGCGCTGGACAATAAGTCCGAAAAAGAACTTCAAAAAGCTTTTGACAATTTAATGAAAGACAAAACGATATTCGTTATAGCGCACAGGCTCTCGACCGTGCAGCATGCCGATAAAATACTGGTTTTGGACAACGGAAAAATCGTCGAGATCGGAACGCACGATGAACTTCTTGCAACGGAAAACGGAGTATATAAGCAGCTGTACCAAATCCAATTTAAAGCGTAACGGGAGGAATAAAATGGCGGACAAATTTTCTTTTGACATTGTTTCGGAAGTGGATATGATGGAAGTGGAAAACGCCGTAAATCAGGCGCTCAAAGAGCTTGCAAACAGGTTTGATTTCAAAGGCAGCAAATCTTCGATAGAATTTAACAAAAACGATAAAAAAATAACGCTTGTAGCGGACGACGATTTTAAAATGAAAGCTTTAAAAGACATACTTGAAGGACGTTTTGCAAAACGCTCAGTATCGATAAAATCTTTGAATTATAAAGCGCAGGAACATGCTTTTGAAGGTTACATAAGGCAGGTTGCGGAAATAATTTCAGGGCTTCCTTCAGATAAAGCAAAAGAACTTTCAAAAATAATAAGAGATTCAAAAATAAAAGTCCAAACCCAGATCGACGGTTCAAAAGTCAAAGTCATTTCACCAAAAAAAGATGATTTACAGCAGGTAATAGCGTATTTGAAACAGATCAGCTTTTCTCTGCCGCTACAGTTCATAAATTACAGATAGAAAATAATATTCCGGCTTTTGCCGGCTTCGGCAAAAACGGCATTTTGTAAGATATACATTTTCAGCGTTTTTTTAGACAGACAAGAAAATAAAAGAAGCTTTTACCTGAAAAATATGGCGTACTAAAAATGAAAAGTAATGCCATAAAATTCTTGTTGAAAATAATAAAAAACGCGTTGCAATGGCGGGATTATTTTTGTTATAATCTCGTTGTGTCTAAATAACTATTCAATGGTGGAACGATGGGTGTACAAAAAGGAAGAATACTTATTGTCGACGACGAACAAGGAATAAGAGACTTACTTATCAGCGAATTTTCAAAGGCGGGATACGAAGTTTTCTCAGCGGTAAACGGCGAAGAAGCCGTATCTAAGCTGAAAACCGAAAAAGCCGACATAGTAATTACCGACGTAAAAATGCCCAAGGTTGACGGGCTTGAACTTCTCAAATTCATAAAAGAAAAAACTCCAGAAACGGAAGTGATAATAATAACCGGTTACGCAACGGTTGAAAACGCTCTTGACGCCATGAGAAGCGGCGCTTACGATTTTGTACAAAAACCTTTCAATATCGACGAACTTTCAGCTCTTGTCGAAAAAGCTTTGGAAAAAACCGAACTTAAAATGCTTCTTGCATTGTATGAAAGCAGCAATGCGGTTTTTTCAAGCCTTAAACTCGAAGATTTATTTCCCGTAATGACTTCTCTGGTAAAAAAAGTAACATATTCCCAGGACGCTTCAATTTTTCTTCTGGACAATAAAGATCAGCTCTATCTTGCATATTCAACTTATTCCAGATACGTTCCCCAGAAAAAAGAAATCGAACTTTTGGCTTCAAAACTTTACGACGAAAACAGAGTCGAGCCTTTATTTTTTGACACCGGCAGCGTTCCGTCCGGCCTTGACGGAATATTTGAACCGGATACCGAAGTAAAATCTGCGATTGCTTTCCCGATAATGCTTAATAATAAGATGATGGGCTATTTATTTTTGACGAAAACGACCGCCGCATCTTCTTTTGTAAGAGCTGATTTAAAAAACACGGGCGTTTTTGTAGCGCAGATAGCGCAGTCCATAACAAACACGAAATTATATGAAAAACTTGAAGTCAAAATAGCCGAACTTGAACAAGCTTCAAAAGATTTGGATCAAATGAAAGATATGGTAAAATTACCTTCGGCAAAAGTGAGCGATACCGTACTTTTCATATCTGAAAAAGCCGAATATGTCGCTTCTCTAAAAGACGTTCCCCAGCCGGCAGTTACGGTTTTAAATGAAATAAAAAGCAAAGCTCTCCAATGCTTTCATGAAATAAAAATCCAAGAACAAAAATAATGTCATTAAAGAATAAAGTGATCAGCGTAAAGGCTGAGAAAATCGTCTTTCCGGGTCGTTGTCTATGCCGCTGCGAAGACGGAATAGCTCTGTTTACCGAAGGACTTCTTCCGCAGGAAACCGCCGACGTGCTTGTCATTAAAGATAAAAAATCTTTCAGAGAAGGCATTGTAAAACTTATTACCTCAAAATCCGGCGAAAGAATTGATCCCATATGTTCTTCTTTCGGCAAATGCGGCGGCTGCACTTTTCAAAATACGGACTATAAAAATCAGATAAAATACAAAAAAGCATATATAAACGAACTTTTAAGCGTTTTCGGCGTGGAAATAGGCGAGATTCTTCCCAGTCCGGAAGTATGGAACTACAGAAATAAAATGGAGTTCAGCTTTTTCAATAATGAAGGCATTACGGATTTGGGTCTTCACTGCCGCGGAAGTTTTAACAGGTACGTTTCGATACCGCCGTGTTTTATCGCCGACGAAGATTTTCTAAAAGCCGCATGTGCGGTAAAAGATTTTGCAAACAAAAACGGTATTGCCGCCTACAATAATAAAACCCACGAAGGTTTCTTCAGACATCTGGTTTTGAGAAAAGCCAAAAATAATAATCAAATGCTTGTTAATATTGTCACAACCGCGCTTGAAGAAAACCCAGCTTTTTTTGAACCGCTCATAAAAGAACTGGGGAAATTTGCCCAAAGCGTTTACTGGACGCAAAACTCAAAACTTTCCGACGCCGTCATTTCAGATAAACTCACTTTGCTTTTGGGAAAAGAAAACATAACAGAAAAATTAAAAGTCGGAGATAAAGATTTTTATTTTAATATCTCGCCTTTTTCTTTTTTCCAGACAAATTCAAAAGGAGCTGAAATACTTTACAATGAAGTTTTACATCTTTTAAACCCTTCAAAAGACGAACTCTTGCTTGACTTATACTGCGGTACGGGCACTATCGGTATATGTATGGCGGATAAAGTCAAAAAAGTCATAGGAATAGAACAAACTGCGTCAGCAATAGAAAACGCAAAAACAAACGCTCTGCTCAATAATATTGACAATGCCGATTTTTTTGCCTCAACGGCGGAAAAATGGGTAAAAGAAAACAGCCTTACATTCGACGCCATAATCGTCGACCCGCCCAGAAGCGGCCTCACAAACGACATAATAAAATTTTTACTTGCTTCACAAGCAAGAAAAATAGTCTACGTTTCATGCAATCCCGCCACCCTTGCCAGAGACCTAACGTCAATAATTTCAGACGGAACATACATATTGAAAGCCATCACCCCGTTGGATATGTTTCCGCAGACATATCACGTGGAAAATGCAGTACTGCTGGAAAATAATTAGTAATGAGTAATTAGTAATTAGTAATTTAGGAGCGCTTGCGCGCAAATTAAGAGGTTCGCTTGCGCGAACATTTACTATCTGACTTCAACCTAGAGGAATAAAAAGTCATAAAATCACTCATAAAAAGAGAGATTTAATGACAATAATTTCAGACGGAACATACGTATCGAAAGCCATCGCTCCGTTGGACATGTTTCCGCAGACATATCACGCGGAAAATGAATCACTACTAGAAACTAATTAGTAGTTAGCAATGAGTAATTGCAGAAAAAATGTTCGATAAAGCGAACCTATTATTTTGCGAGAAAGCGCTCCTAAATTACTAATTACTCATTACTAATTACTAATTACTAATTAATAAAACAGGGAGGATTTTATGGTTGATAATATACTGTATGAGAAGAGCAAATTGTTTGCGATAAGGATAGTAAAACTACAGAAATATTTATGTGATAAAAAGAAAGAATTTATTTTATCAAAACAGATATTACGTTCTGGGACAAGTATAGGAGCAAACATAGCGGAAGCAGAATATTCAGTCAGCAGAAAAGAATTTTTATCAAAACTTTATATAGCATTAAAAGAATGTGCTGAAACTCAATATTGGCTTGAATTGCTTTTCGATACAGGGTATATAACCAAAAAAGAGTTTACAAACATTGAAGACGATTGTATAGAACTGCTAAAAATATTAAAAGCTATAACAAAAACAGTAAAAAATAAAGAAGACAATTATTAATTAGTAATGAGTAGTTAGTAATTAGTAATTAACGACAGAAAAAAGATAATTAGTAATGAGTAATTGCCGACAAAATGTTCGCGAAAGCGAACCTCTTAATTTGCGCGAAAGCGCTCCTAAATTACTAATTACTCATTACTAATTAATAATTAATATAAATAATTAGTAGTTGAAAATATATTACATAAAAGTTAAAATGGTATGCAAATAAACACATAAAAAGATAATTAGCAGGTAATTATTAACGACAAAACGTTTGCGCAGGCAAACCTATTGAAATTGCGCGAAGCGCTCTTAAAATTACTAATTACTCATTACTAATTACTAATTAATAAAACAGGGAGGATTTTTATGGCTGAAAAAGTAAAAACCGAAATCAAATTCGAAATCGTAAAAAGCGTCGGCATTATTTCCGAAGGCAGCAAAGGCTGGAAAAAAGAACTCAATATTATTAAATGGAATGACCGCGATCCGAAATATGACTTGCGCGACTGGGCTCCAGACCGTACAAAAATGGGTAAAGGCATTACTTTGACAAAAGAAGAAGTTGCAAAATTAAAAGAACTTTTAGCCTCAGCCGAATAACGCAAGCGCACGGCAAGTTATAATAGTGTCTTTCTAAAAAACTTAAAAAATTATTTGTACGGCATCCGTGTTGCCGTTCCGTTGTTTGTTGTCTCAATGCCAAATCTTATAAAAAATGAATGAATGGGCGCGATATATGAGCGTCCATTCATTTTTTCTATGAGGCCGGTACAAATTCTACCGCACAGATCGCTGCGCTGATGTCCATTTTCGGTAATTATTTCTATACTATAAAAATACCATCCTATAACCTGACTTCAACTTTTTAGCGCCACCATAAATTCCCAGTCTTTTTTTTCTTTTGTCGTAAAATTCCCATCCTGTGGAGGGGTGGCA
>JAISDI010000162.1 GCA_031264895.1 Endomicrobium sp.
ATGTTTTTTTGACCTTTTTTTATTTTACATAACTCATTGTGTTTTCAATCTATTATTCTTCATTATTTCTAATGGTTTCCATTAGACAACTTCAGCTCTAATGGAATATCTGGGTTTAACATAATTCTCTCTTTGCCTTAGTTTCTTTAGCTTTTACGGTTAAATCCCCCGTCTGAGACAGAATGTCCCGGACGGGGGATTTGTTGTTGCCGTTGCGCCGTCATTGCCTGAATTTGTTACCTGACTTCAACCTAAAAGAGTAAAAAGCCATAAAATCACTCATAAAAAGAAAGATATGGGGAAGCTAAAAGAGCGAAGTCGGGTAATATAATATTTCATTAAAGCGCAATTTCGTATTTTTGTCGTTGCTGTAAAATTCCCCTCTACGGAGGGGTGGCAGATACGAAGTATCTGACGGGGTGGTCGTCGTTGCCGTTGAAGTTGGTCGTTGCCGTTCATCCGTCATTGATTGAATCTGTTACAGGCAATCCACGTTTGCAGTTAACCGTTGCCTTTGCCATAGCGGTAGTCTTAATCAGTTTTGCAGAATTAAGACTTGACGAAAAACTACAAACTATAACGGCAACAACGATCACCCCGTCAGCGCTTCGCGCTGCCACCCCTCCACAGGATGGGAATTTTACGACAAAAGAAAAAAAAGACTGGGAATTTATGGGGGAGCTAAAAGGTTGAAGTCAGCTCTAATGGAATATCTGGATTTAATGAATTTAGTACTACGGCAAAAGTGATTTTTAGAGAAATAAAGTTAAAAATGAAGAAATGTTTTATGTAAGTGGGAAATATTATTTAAAAACCCATGTTGAAATGTATCTTTCGCCGGTGTCGCAGAGGATGGTTACTATGTTTTTATCTTTCGACTCCGGCCTTGCGGCGATCTGCAAGGCTGCCCAGAGGTTTGCGCCGGAGGAAATTCCGGCCAAAATACCTTCTTCTTTTGCAAGCCTTTTTACCGTTATGTCGGCTGTTTCGGCGTCTATCGTCAGTATTTCGTCTATTATGCTTCTGTTTAATATTTCCGGTATAAACCCTGCCCCAAGCCCGCTTATCATATGGAGAGTGGCGCTTCTTCCTGACAAAACCGCAGATTCGTCCGGTTCTACGGCCACAATTTTTATTTCCGGATTACGCTCTTTTAGATACTCGCCTACTCCGGTTATCGTTCCTCCCGTGCCTACGCCCGCAACAAAATAGTTCAGATTACCGTCAAGCGCTTCCCATATTTCAACTGCGGTAGTTCTTTTATGAACGGCGCTTGTCTCTTTGTTTCTAAATTGGTCAGGCATAAAACTGTTCGGGTTGTTTCTGGCAATTTCGTTGGCTTTTGAAATCGCGCCTGTCATGCCTTTTTTTCCTTCTGTCAAAATTATTTCCGTCCCGAAAACTTGCAGAAGACGTTTTCTTTTTTCGGTTACGGTTTCCGGCATGGTGAGGATAAGTTTGTATCCTCTTTGCGCGCATACAAAAGCAAGAGATATGCCTTCGTTTCCGCTGGTAGGTTCGATTATCAAAGTGTCTTTATTTATAAGTCCTTTTTTTTCCGCGCTCTCGATAAGCGCAAGCGCGACTCTGTCTTTGATGCTTAACAGAGGGTTAAAAAATTCGACTTTGACATATATGTTTCCGTATAAACCGTTTGAAAGTTTATTGATTTTTATCAACGGCGTGTTTCCGACGGTATCAGTTATGCTGTTGTATATTTTAGCCATTGGGATTTCCTTTTGAAATTTTATTTCAGATACAAAAATCCAGAATTTTTTCCCCGAATTCTTTTTCGCTTTTCATTCTTGCCAGTTGGCTAAGCGTAATTTCACTCAGGAATTTATGAAGTTGCTCCGAAACCATTTCCCATACTTTGCTCATGACGCATATGGAGGATTTTTCGTAGGACGAATCTGCGGACGAATCTTCGTCGTAAGCTTCAAACAATAATTTGTCCTCTTCCAATGCCAGAACGATTTCGGCAAGGCTGATTTCAGACGGATCTTTTGCAAGGACAAATCCGCCTTTTTTACCTCTGACGCTTTTTACAAGGCCGGCGTTTACGAGAATAAGGAGGATGTTCTGCAGATACCTTTCCGAAATGCTTTGGTTTTTAGCTATAACATTTACGGGAGACACTTTGCCGCCGTAATTGTCGGCCAGTTCAAGCATTGCTCTTGTTCCGTAACGTGTTTTTGTCGATAGTTTCATACTCTTTTCCTTAACCGGTGTGTATTATTAGCATATTATAATCCTTTTATAGTTTAATTGTCAAAGAATAACGTTTCAAAAAGCTTAACATAAAAGCATTATAAATTGAATTTTATTTATGCGGCGCTCAACAAACTTAGAATAGTTTCTGCCGAAACAGGGGCATTGCTGCGTTCATTTACCGACGGTGTAAAGTCTTTTATCAAAGGATACTCAACAAAACCGCCGTTAACTGTTTTCTTTAGTAATTGTACTATATTTTCGGGTTCAAAATTTTCGTCCAGCGCGATATTTTCCAAATTATATTCCAGCCTTTCAAGTATTTTTTCATGGAGAAGAGTTCCTGCGTCTACCGGAGAATTTACCGAAATCCCGTTTCTCCTCATAACATCCGCAAGCCATATCAGATTAGGACGCGCCGCCGTATCGTGTTCATTCAAATTCGTGTTTACAACAAACATGCCGGCATTTCTTTTTTTAAGGCCTAAAACCGCAACGGAATCGTCGATGCCTGCGTTTGACGGACTCATTCCGGAAAGAAAAACTTCGTCCCCGCTGTACATGATGTTTCCCGAAGGCACAGACATTTTGTCGATCTCGTACCCGATCGGAATATCTTTTCTGCATGTTTGTTTCATTATATTTATTGTAGTTCTTCCGGAACTTTCCACTTTATACTCGCTAAATTCCGGTATATGCGAAAATTTGTCGGCGTACAAATCGGCTATCATATTTTTTATATGTTTTACCCTGATAGGCGTAAGAGAGATCCTGACTTCGCTGTCGGCATTGTTTTTTACATATTCGCCTTTCAAAATTTTTGCGCGTTCGCTTTCCGCAAGTATTACGTTTTTGTTGCCTTCGTCTTCGGAACGCGCAGAAAAAGAAATGCGCGAGTATTCCAAAAGCGAAACGATTTTCAGAGCGTCGAGATATTGTTCCTCGTTTATCTGCCCATACTTGTATACATCAAAAAGTCCGTTCATAATATTCTGCACATTGCTGACGCTCAAACTCTGCCAAGATATGATAAGGATATTTTTGCTTCCCTGAATATTTATTATTTTTTTCAAAAGTTTTATCATCTCATGATTTTCGGAATATGCGCTTAAAGCGGCGGAAGCCGTTTCCGTGTAATTGTCTATTGCGTTCGTATTTCTTACAAAAGAAACAAACAAATCGTCGAACTGATAGTCGACGTTTGACGTAAGTTCTCTCATTTTCTTTTTGACGTCTAACGGGATTTTCGCCTGAGATATATCTTCGAGATAATCTTCGTCTATCGCAAAACCCGCGCTTTCGTTTCCGTCTTCGTCTATGGTTTTATGCCACGCGTATCGCAGTCCGCCCGTTTCCGTATAAAAAACCGTTTCTTCAAGAACGCTTTCCGGCAGTTCCCGAAGCCTTAACCATAAAGTTTCGTCGGTATTTCCGGTTATTATGACGGGATTGCATATTCCGTATAAAGTCAAACCGGCAAAAACGTTTTTCATCTCGCTGCCGAAGGGTTCGGCTCTGGGCGCAATATTATCGTCCATATCGGCAAAAACTCTTAGTCCTGCAAGATAGTTCATCTTGCGCATAAAACTTTCCGTCGCCTGAAACTTACCCGCTGCGTCTACGTAAAACAGCGCGGTTTTTCCTTCAGGGCTGACGAACTGAACGCCCTTTTTTGTAACTTTCGCTTCAAACCCGGATTTGACCGCATAAATGACCGCAGCTCTTTTTGCGACGTCATCCCACGCGTCTATTGAAATCATCAGTTTTTTAAGTTCCGCCAGCAGCGTTTCGTTTTTCTTGTCGCCGAATTCGCCGAAAGATTTGTATTGGTTAAATTTATAAGAAATGTCGTATACGGGTTTTCTCAACTCGCCGAGAAGCGTGTCAACGTAATTTTCCGCGTCCGCCGCTCTTGCGGCGTCTACGGTGAAATCGTATGACGGATAAACGATACCGTTTATCAAAATTTTTAAAGGAGACCCTTCAAAAGCGAAATCGTCAAAATTCATTTCCGGCAGCGTGCTTTCTATAACAGACACCTGTTCATACTTTAACAGTTTATCGGCTGCAAGCGTCGGGATCTCATTTTTGAACCATTGCGCCAGGTTTTCCGCAACGGCTTTTTTTTCTCCGGAAGTTTCGGCGGCATAATAACATTTTGTACTTAAAGCGTCGCCATTATTTTCGACCGCAAAAAATATGGGATTTTCTTCTCCAAAACCCACAGGCATACTCAAGTTCCCGTAACTTTGAATAGAAGAGATCCTGTTTTCCAATTTCATTTTTTCAATTTCTGATTTAGGAAGCGGAACAAATACAAAACTGCTCGCTCCGTATTCCAACAAAGTATCAGCGCGGCGCAGCGCTTCATGATTTCCGTCGCCAAAAAATAAAGCCGTTGAATCCGCAAGCCTGCTGTTTTTTATATTTTCTGAAACCGCAAGCGTCGTATTTGCGTACAGTATTTTGCTGTTTGTACGGCTTAATGACGACAATACTTTTCCGGCCAAAGTCTGCGGATTGGCGATGATCTTATAGTTATTTTTCGACGCGTCGTCCCTGCGCGCGACCGTATGTATGTCAATGTCAGAAAGAACGTGAAACTTTATTTTAAGTTTATCCAGAAGTTTTGAACCCGAAACGGATATCGCATTTTCACCTCTGTACCCGCCGGCTTTTCCGTCAAAAACATCTTTTTCCGTGAGATTTACAGACGAAACTTTAATGTCTCTCGGCGACGGCTGCCAGGCAAAAACCGTGTTGAACATTTTTTGAAACCTGCGTTTTGAAATTCTTTGGACAAAAGCGACTGTAGACTCGCTCCATGTCATAACATTTTCGTCGTCTTTAACGGGATTGGCGATAAGAATTTTATCTGCCCCTTCGTTCTCGGCTACAGCCGCAGCAATATCAGGATTTGCGATCTGTACGCCGAGGCTTGTTACCCAGCTGCAAAGTCCGGCTATTATCAGCTTTGCGCGTTTGAGCCCTTTTGCCGCCGCAGATTCGATCTGCGCCGGCTCGAACGTTTCGCCTATGTTCTGAGCCGTCCAAAAATTTCTCGCGCGTCCGCCGTTTAAAACGTGCGGAGTATGAGAAAAATAGCTCTGCCCTATATACTCTATTCCGCCTTTTGTCGTAACGGTCGTTATGTTTCCGTAAGGCAGGTTCGAAACCGCTACGGACTTTGTTCCCATCAGATCCGCAAAATCTTTCATTGCGGCATAAATTCCGTCGGGATTTATAAAACCTTCTCCGTACCCTTTATTGTCAATGGCGATCGCTTCAAAAATAAGATTTTTAAGACTGTTATTTATTATTGAAAAACCGGCAGCGTCGCAAATTGCGGCATATTTTTCAAGTTTATCCCAAAAAACCGTAAACTCGGATCTAAAAGATGCGTCAATTTTTTCTTCATAAACGCTTTTCAGTTTTTCCAAAGCCGACACCAAAGGTTCATCTTCATCAAACCTTGTGTTCATTAAATCTTTCAGAATCTTTTTTAAAGGAGCGTCATTTACGTCAAGCGCGGCAGCCGACGTAATAAAACTTACAACGTCTCCCTGCGCGATCGAGTATATGCCGTTTTTGTCCGCATTGTATCCTCTGCAAAGCAAAGTGCTTCCGCCGTCGTCATTCGGGCTCATAAGGCCGACCGTTTTTCCGGAAAAATCCATATTTTCAAGCCTTACGATTTCTTCGGTAACGCTTCCTCCGGAAATAATGAAAACATTGTAATCCGAAAGCCAATCAGTTGTTTTGACGTTTCCGCTTCCCAAATTTCCCAGCGTAAAACGAATTTCAGAAATTACCTCGCGCATGATCGCGCCGGAACGTTTATCTCCGGTTTTCAGAATTTTGATTTTATCGTTTATATGCGATAAATCTTTTCCTGAAAATCCGGCAAGAGCCGAAACAAAAGCTTCCACAAAATCGGTTATGTCAGAAGATTTTGACGCGCTAAATTCTTTTGCCGCAAAATCGAGCAGAATGTTTGCCGAAAATAAAATGTTTTTATCCTCAGCTAACGCAAAGTTTTTTAAAATTGATATTTTAGATTCCGAAGAAATTGCCGAGTCTGCTATGATATCCGCCGCAGCCGAAATATAGGCAAATCTGTCTTTGGCGGGAAGCGTTTTCAAAATTTCAAAATATGCGTTAATATCGGTTTGAAGCAGTTTTTTTGCGTCCTGTCTTTTAAAATCTATAAGAACGCCGGCGCAATGAAGTTTTAAAGAAAGAGTTTTTGTATTTGAAGCGTCAAGGTTTACCGACATAAAAACTGAATCCGCAGAAGGCAATTCTCCGGAGTTTTCGGATTCGATAATTTTTTCCAGAACCAAAACGGTTTGCGGAGAATTAAAATTTTTGAGCCTTAACACGCTCTGCTGTCTCAGCCAGTACATGCCTTCCGTTTCGGGATCACCTTTTAATATGCTGCCGTCCGCAACTTTTAAAAGAAAATCCCTTGCGGCTTTAGACGAAACGGCGTCTTCTTCACCGAGTTTTGCTATAACTTTGATCAGTTCGCTCTGAAATACCGTAACTCTGCGCGCATACTCCATTTTGTCATCCAGCTCTTTTTTCAGCGTCTCAAGATTTTCCATGTCATTGTTTTCAAGAGCTTCCAGATAAGCGTTTTCGCTTGTTTTAATGTCTATTTTTCCGCTTGACGCCGTAAAAAGTTCTTCGGAAATCCTGATGATTTCTTCGATTTGCGCGTATTGCGGATAACTTTCAATTATTTCCAGCGCCGCGAGACTGCGCACAAGAACGTCTTCAACCTCTTCCTGATTTTCAACGGAAAAATTTTTCTCCATAAAATAAGGAAGAATTTCTCTGCTTTGCGTGGTCAAAGCATTTATTATGACCTGCGGGCTTCCGGCTCTTTTGATCGAATTTTTTCTAAAAAATCTTTCTTTGAGCATGATAAAAATCATGTCGGCTGCATCTTCGTCGTATTCTTTGCCAAGCGTTTCGCGCGCCTGAGCCGAAGCAAAAGCAAAAACCGAAACTCCTAATGAATCGATCCCTCTTGCAAAAAACCGCATTACGTTTTTTTCTATTTCTCTGGAAGTTTTTTTCGGCGACTTCGCAATGACTTCATTAGCTACTATTGCGCCAAAGCGCGCGTTCATGTCTTCATGAGCTTCCAAACCGAACTCTGATATGAGCTTTTGCAGACGCTGCGACGTTTTGAGCAAACTGTCGGTTTTGTTTCCGAAGCCGGCTCCAGAGGACAGTATGCCGAAATATTTTTCCGACACTTGCGTTATGATCCTTTCGCACTCGTACTGTCTCACATAATCAAGATCAGGATAAATTTTATCCAAATTTTTGATCGTCTCCATCAGCGCGGCGGCATTTTGCAGTATTTGCGGAGCGATTATTTCCAAATCCGCCGTCTCCGGATTATTTTTACAGAACTGCAACTGTAAATCAAAATCGCCCGCGCATCTTTCAGCTTTTGCTTTATATGTTTCAAAAATTAATTTTGCCGGTTTTGATGACGGAACAGAACTAAAAATCGTTTTAATTGCGGTTTTAAAAGGATTTCTAACGTCAAGTATTTTTGCGGCGTCGATACTGTTATGATAAACCTTGACAATGCCGCCGTTTGCCGATTCTGCGGTAATAACAATTTCGTATGAGTTTTTTGTTTTGGAAATGACGTCTATATTTAAAGATTTTATCCTGTTTTGCGCAGAAACCGCGCCGTTTATCTGTTTTACGAGTCCTTCGGTAAACCGTTCCATAATATCATTTCCGGATTCCTTCTGTCCGTCCAGAAATTTTACGGTATCGTAATCCAGCATTATGTCGCAGAATTTCCGGATATCTAAATTTCCGCCGCTTATTATCATGTTTTGGAAATTCAAAAATTTCTGAAATGCAGAAAAAACCGCTTTGGCCTGCATGTTTATGGAATGCTCGTATAAATCTTTGGTTTTTTCGTTTACGGAAAAGATTTCCGGAGTAAAAACAACGTACGGCACTCCGTTTTGCCTCAAAATTTTTGTTAAACCTTCGCTGTGATAGCCGCCGGTCACAAGAATTTTGACGACGGAGGCATTAAAAAAAGCGGCAGACATGTCTGCCGCTTCATATTTATATTTAAATTCTTCATCATCTTTTATAACACCCGCCTTCCCGGCAAAGATAATGTTCCTCTGTTCGTTAACGGCATAAAATTCTTTTGAAAGCTCATAATATTTTTTTATATGTTCCGGCAGGGAGATCCCGAAATATTTATAAAAAGAAGACTCGAACATAGAGCCGCTTTTTACAAGGCGGTCATATTCATAAGATACGATCTCTGCAAGAAGAAGTTTTTTTGAATAATCGAGAACGCGAAG
This sequence comes from Endomicrobium sp., assembly GCA_031264895.1. Classification (GTDB taxonomy): domain Bacteria; phylum Elusimicrobiota; class Endomicrobiia; order Endomicrobiales; family Endomicrobiaceae; genus Endomicrobium_B. The sequence goes on from JAISDI010000162.1 coordinate 8,568, forward strand.
ATATTCGACTTCGCGTTTTTGAAAATTGCCGCTGCATTGCATATCCATAACCGTCCAGAACAGCTCGTCTTCCTCTTTTAAAAGAGAGGAACGGTTAAGCGTGTCTCTGCAATAAGCATATTCAAAAAACGCCGTAAGCGCGGGAGTTTTAAAAGAATGATCGCGGTAAATTTTTCCGAGTGCGGAAATTTTATTTTCAGAATTTTCAATTTTAAGATAATCTTTGTACGAAAGTACGGATTTGACAAAATTTAAAAAAAGCGGCATGTCGGAATTTGCTTTTTTAAAATTTATTTTTGCGCCAAGCCGGTACATGCGTCCCGACTTATAAACATTCGGATAGGCTTTTTTTACGTCAATATTATTTTCGGAAGCGTGTTTCAGAAGCGCGGACGTATACTTTGCGCCGTCGGTTTTTGCGGCGTCGTATTTTTGTTTTGCGCCGTAGAGTTTTCTTCCGGCAGGCGTAAGAGTTTTAAGGATCTTTCTATTTATATCTTTGTAATAAAACTCAAATTCAGACAAAATATCGTCTTTGTTTGAAAGCAGCAAATAAAGCCTTTTGAGATTTTCCAAGTAAACGTCAAGCTCTTCAAGCCCGTTAAGTTTTATATTGTCTTTTTTCAAAGAAAACAGTTCTGCGCCGGTAATCTTACCGTTTTTTAAAAGCGTATCCGCAAACCCGGCAAAATCCGGCGTTTGCTTGATCCCGTCGAGATAAGACAGATCCAATTGCGTATATGCGCCTTCAAGATAAATTTCGATCTTTTTTCCGCAGTCATATATTTTTTCCAAAAGCCCGCTTATGGCTTTTTGCGTATCATAATCGCCGTGATAATCCTGTATGTTGATGACAAAAGTATCTGACAAATATCCCGCGTATGAAGTGATTTTTGCATAAGGGAAACCTAAATAGGCAGTCTGATTTTCCGCAATGGCATTGTCCTGCGGCAGGGAAGATATTGCATGATCCTGACACAATCCCAGCAATAAAACCGACGCACAAATTACCGCAATAATTTTATTGACAATATAAAATTTCATTGATAATAGTATAATATTATTAAGGTCTTTTTTCAACGAATCGCATTTATTTTTCTATCATTTTTACAACTCAGATAAAAAAAGCCGCCCTTTTATATAGGCTGCTCTTTATATATTTTTACAATGTTTATAAAGTTTAAAATCCGCTTTCTTTAATAACTTTTTTGACTTGTTCGGCTGAGTGTAAAAAAGCTTTCAATTCTTCTTCATTAAAATCAACTTCAAGGGTCTGTCTTATGCCGGTTCTGTGTACGACCGCCGGAACGCTAAGGTATATATCGCTTATTCCGTGATAGTTTTCGAGAAGTGAAGAAACCGGCAAAACGGTATTTTCGTCTTTTAAAATCGATTTCGATATTTTTGTAAGAGCAAGACCTATTCCGTAAGAAGTTTCGCCTTTCTTTTCGATAATTTCGTATGCCGAATCTCTTACGTCGGTAAATATCTCTTCAAGTTTATCTTTTTGGTCTTGGCCGCATTTGTTTTGGCACACATTGCAATAATGGCTGAACAAAACTCCGCCTATCATTGCTTTGCTCCACATCGGAAATTCCGTATCGCCGTGTTCTCCCAAAATCGATGCGTGTATGCTTCTTGAATCCACATTGCAGTGTTTCCCTATAAGATAACGGAACCTTGCCGAGTCAAGAACCGTGCCCGAACCTATAACTTCGTTTGAAGCTTTTCCGGAAATTTTATAAGTTATGTAAGACAAAATATCCACGGGATTTGAAGCTACCAAAATTATCGCTTTAGGAGAATATTTGACGACCTGCGGAACTATATTTTTTAATATTTCGGCGTTTCCTTTAACCAAATCTATTCTGGTTTCGCCTGGCCTTTGCCCTCTGCCCGCCGTAATGACCGCCAAATCAGAGTCCGCAGTGTCGCAATAATCGCCGGCATAAACATTTACGGGCGACACATACGGCGCCCCGTGCGACAAATCCATCGCTTCGCCTTCTGCTTTTTTCCTGTTATGATCAACCAGAACAAGTTCTCTGGCAATGCCTTTTATTATCATCGAATACGCATAACGCATACCGACGTTTCCGCATCCTATTATTGAAACCTTCGGATATAACTGTTTCATATTTTCCCCCAAAAAACACGCTTATATTTTACATAATTTTCTTTGTTTTTAATTTGCCCACTTTTTAGATATTTTGTCTAGGACGGGAACAATTTTTTCTTTTTTGTTAAACCCAGATATTTATATTTCATTAGAGCTTTCTAAAAATTATCTTTTTTCCTTTGTCGTCATCCCCGAGTGTTTTTGTCGGGGATCCATTTTGCCGTTTCGCTGTTCGCCGTAATTCCCACTTTTTTAAAGGGGGTGGCAGGAGACAATGTCTCCGGACGGGGGATTTGCCGTATGCGCAAGGTTCTAAATTTCATGTTCAATATACGCAGTGGGTTGATCCACGTTAAATAGACAAATAGCTTAAATGTTGTGATGGCGGCAAAAAGCGAAAAGACAAAATGGATTCCCGATAAAAACCTTCGGGAATGACGAACAGTATTTTAGAAAAACCTATTTGTTACCTTTCATTCCTATGTTTTTTTGACCTTTTTTATTTTGCATAACTCACTGTGTTTTCACTCTATTATTCTTCGTTATTTCTAGTGGTTTCCATTAGAAAATTTTAGCTCTAATGGAATATCTGGGTTTAAAAAGTGGGAATTAACGACAACGACAAAATGGATTTCTACTTTTGTCGGATAACTTGACTGCTTTTTTTCATGCAGTTGTCGTAACAGACATATAAATAATGGGACAATGTTAAGCTGTCTTGCTATAGTGTATAGATGAGTTTTTCAAATTATGATCATTGAATCGCCGTAGGAGAAAAATCTGTATTTTTCTTTTACGGCTTCTTTGTATGCCGACAGCATTGTTTTTCTCGAGCAGAAAGCGCTTGCCATCATTAAGGGAGTTGATTTTGGAAGGTGAAGGTTTGTTATTAAAGCGTTTATTATTTTGAAGCTGTATCCCGGATATATGAAAATCGAGGTTTCTCCGCAAAAAGCTTTTATATATGTTTTACCGTTTTCCACAAAGCCGGTTTCTTTTGACAATGATTCCAATGCTCTTGTCGAAGTCGTGCCTACCGAAGCGATTTTTTTATTGTTTCTAACGCAGTTATTTATAATTTCCGCATTTTCGGCGTCTATATAATACTTTTCGGACATCATTTTGTGATCGTTTAAGTCGGAACTCGTAATAGGTTTGAAAGTTCCCCAGCCTACATGCAGAGTAAGTTTTGCTATGTTAACGCCTTTTCTTTTCAGCTTTTCCAAAATTTCACCGGTAAAGTGAAGCCCTGCCGTCGGCGCAGCAATAGCGCCGGGCTGGCCGGCATAAATTGTTTGGTATCTTTCTTTATCGAAATCCGAAAGTTCACGGGCTAAACCGTTTTTTCTGTTTATATACGGCGGAAGCGGCATTATGCCGCGTTTTTGTAAAAACTCAAATACGCCGGTTTTATTAAACTCGACTAAGATTTCGCCGGATTTTGTTTTTGATTTTATCACACATTCAAAACCGTCTTCAAAAAATACTTTTTTTCCCGTTTCAAGAAAAGGTTTCATCAAAACTCTGTATTCGGCGCCGGTTTGGCATGGCTCCAAAAAAAGAAGCTCAACTTTCCCCCCGCTTGCTTTTTTGCCAAACAGCCTTGACGGAACCACTTTTGTGGTATTTAACACAATACAATCGCCGGCGTCAAAATAATCGGTTATATCCGAAAATTTTTTGTGTTCAAATTTGCCGCTGTTTTTATGAATTACAAATAAACGCGAATCAGCGCGTCTTTCGGCAGGTTTTTGCGCTATGAGTTCAGGCGGAATTTCATAGTTATATTCGGAAAGAATTTTATCTTCGGGATTCATTACTTATACGTCACCTTCTCAACTCTTGTTTTGGGATAATAATATTCAAGTATCTGCGCATACTTTTTTCCCTCGTCAGCCATTCCTTTTGCGCCCCACTGGCACAAGCCTACTTTATGTCCCCAGCCTCTGCCTTTAAAAGTAATTTTATCTCCGTCTTTTTTTATGCTGTCAAAGGTAGTGCTTTTTATTTTCCAAGCGTCTACTGCAAGACGAAACGTATACGCGTTCATATCGAACATTCCTTTAGAATGTTTGATTATAAGTTCTATTGCCGAGCCTGCCGGAGTAATGCCTTTAATTTCTATGGATTTAATTTTTCCCACTCCGTATTTTGACAATTTTTGCATTATAAAATTTTCGCTTAAAGTAGTTTCCCAATGGGAATGAGGCGCATTAGCGCAATAATCGCATTTTACGCCTTTTAAATATTCCGGCGTAACATTGTTCCAGCCCCAAACGTATTTAGGATCTTCCGTATGCCCGCCGCAGTTGGCATGAAAAACTGTTTGTGCAAGTTTGCCGTCATAAGTGAGAACTTCGCTCTTGGTTTCGGTTATCGCCATATTGCAGCTCAATGCTTCCCATGCCGCTCCGCCGTATACTTGGCAATGAGTAGTGTCGCACATATCGAAACCCATACCGTCGTGTTTTCCGATATTGGCAAGCGTATATGTTCTGCTGACTATGGCTTGGGCTTTTAAAGCTTCCGTGCCCCAGCTTGGACTTGCTTCTTTAGGTAAAACGCCTTTTAAATAATCTTCAACAGTCAATACATTTATAACAACCGCCCGCGAATTAAATTTTGTGACCGTAAGAAAACCTCTGTATGCTTTTTTATCGGCAAATATTATTCCGTTTGCGCTTTCTATTTTAAGAGGAGGTTTAATTACAAAATTTCCCATTTTAAAACCTTCTTCAAAAGCGGTTATGGTTACCATTCCTTTCGTAAGTTTATATTTTTTATCGTTTGCGTCGCTGACAAAAAAATCGGCGGTAGCGGCTGCCGTAAAAGAATCGGCGTTAGTGATAATGCCGATCCTTATATTTTTCTTGGACGTATAAGCCGAACTTATTCCCGCGGCAAAAAACAAAATCAATGATGTAAGAAAAATTTTTTTCAAGCGAATCTCCTAAAATTAAAGTTTATATCCTGCTGAAATCGTAAATTTTCTATATTCTATATCGGCTCTGCCGCTTTTAGCGCTTTCTGCCGACCCTTCGTTGACGCTGTACATTCCTTCCAGTAAAAAATATTTATAAATCATTCCTATCCCAGCAGCATAGTACAGCCCGCCGTCTTTTGCGTCATAATTATTTTCAAGTTTAAAATCGCCGTAGAACAAATTATATCCCAGATGTCCGAATATGTAACCGTACAGTCCGGGTTCCTGCGGCCATGATCTCACTTTTAAAGACAAATATGCCGGCGCAAAACCAAACTTTCCAGGAAAATCGTTAAGTCGTCTTAATATCTGTGCGGATATTCCGCCACCTATGCCTACATAATGAGTATAGTATCTGATATACTCGGCTGCAAATGAAAGATTGTTTCCCGTATTAAAACTTTTTAAGCCTGTACCGGAGATATTTTCCCGAACATCATATTTTCCGTCAAAATCAAAACCGGCTTTAATGTTCATTTCATACATCGGAAAAGTATTTTCCGGCATAGGCACATGATCCGCTAAGATGTCGGCAATATCGGCAAAAACCACAGACAGCGAAAATATTAAAAATAAAACCGCGCAAACGATTCTACTTAGCTTCATGAACCGCAAACCTTTCATTGTATGATTTAGCGCATCCGCAATATTTTTGAATATAATATCCTTGTCTTCTTAACGAATTTTTTCCGTCGTAAAATGCCGGACGGAAATCAACATATAAAAAATCAACTTTATTTTTTTCGGCCTTTTCCCTTCCCGTCTGGGCTACCAAATCATGTTTTTGGTACGGACTTGATAAAAGCGAGGTCGTAAAAATTTCAAAATTATTATTTTTTGCAAACTCGGCCGCTTTTTCTAACCGTATATCATAACAAAAACCGCAATTCTCGCCGCCGTTCGAAAGCCAGTTATCATAATCGTAAACAAAGCCTTCTTCTTCAAAAAATTTTATTCCAAGCGTCTGCGCGTATTTTTGCGCCGCGTCTTTTCTTTTGTAATATTCTTCTTTATCGTAAATATTTGGGTTATGCCAGTAAAAAGATATTTCGTAATCGTCTTGCAGCATTTTTACTGCCGAAGCCGAACACGGAGCGCAGCATATATGCAGTAAAAGACCGCGCTTCATAAAAGCTCTCTTTGAGAATTCTTAGGCGGTTCTACGCCTATATGTCTGAAACCCGCTTCTGTCACAACTCTTCCGCGCGCGGTTCTTGCTATAAAACCGGACTGTATTAAATAAGGCTCGTAAACGTCCGTAATAGTGTCGGATTCTTCGGAGATCGCCACTGCCAAAGTGTCGACGCCGACAGGCCCTCCGCCGAATTTATTTATAATTGTAGTTAAAAGCAGTCTGTCCATTTTATCAAGGCCTGCATTGTCGACTTCTAAAGCGTCAAGCGCCTTTTGAGCTATCAACCGCGTAATTTTCCCGCCGCTTATTTCGGCAAAATCCCTGACTCTCTTTAAAAGCCTGTTGACGATCCTCGGCGTGCCTCTCGAACGTCTTGCAATTTCATCTCCGGCATCCTCGTCAATTTCGACGTTCATTATGACCGCAGAACGTTTGACAATATGCACAAGCTCTTTAATTCCGTAAAAATCCAAATGCCCAATAATGCCGAACCTGTCTCTTAAAGGGCTTGATAAAAGTCCGGCGCGGGTAGTCGCGCCGACTAAAGTGAAACGCGGAACGGGAAGTTTTATAGTTTTTGCTGACGGCCCCTGCCCGATAATAATGTCAAGTTCAAAATCTTCCATCACAGGATAGAGCGATTCTTCGACAAGATGGTTCATCCTGTGTATCTCGTCGATAAAAAACACGTCGCCTTCTGAAAGATTTGTCAAAATGGCAGCCAGATCTCCTACCCTTTCCAGCACGGGTCCCGAAGTCATTCTCAAATTCCCGCCCATTTCTTTTGCGATAATATGGGACAGAGTGGTCTTCCCCAAACCCGGAGGCGCATAAAAAAGACAATGATCCAAAGCTTCCTGTCTTCTTTTTGCTGCTTCTATAAAAACTTTAAGATTTTCTTTGAGCTTATCCTGCCCGATAAAATCGTCGAGAGACTGCGGCCTCAAAGAGTTTTCTACCCTGTCCTCTTCCGTCAATTTGGCGCTTTCCAATATTCTTTCTGTTTCTTCCATAAAATATTCCCGTTAAGATAAAATACGTATGTTGTAAGATTATCAAAAATGATGAATAGAATTCAAGCGGGATTTATGCGGCGGCAGGGCAAATTGTTGCCATACCGACGAAAGTCATCATGGCAAAAAAATATAGGTTTTCATACATTTTGCCTGTCATCGTCCTTATCTTTAGTGTCAAGGCTTTTTTTTATATATTTGCCGTGCAGAAAACCTAATTTTCTTATTATAAGTAGAAATATTAATATATAATAATAGATATATGAGATTTATTTCTATTATCATTTCATTACTTTTGATTCTTTCCTGCGCGCAAAGTCCTGTTTACGCCCAGACGTTTATCCTTTCGGGCAACATCATACCTGCGGATTTGGCGCAGGTAAGCGACGCTTTTTTTAAAGGCGAACGGCTTGTGGTAAATATTCAGGATTTACATTCCCACGAAGAAACCCAAAGGAATATAAGCGCGGTTCTTTCTTATCTTGACGCAAAATACAAAATAGACAATATTTACGTTGAAGGCGCTGTCGGAGAGATAGATTCTGCATGGCTTAAAAATATAAAGAAAACTTCTTATGGAGAAGCCGTTATAGAAAGACTTATGAAAGACGCGCGCCTTAGCGGAGCGGAATATTTCGCTTTGCAGTCGGAGCGCGGCATAGTTTTAAAAGGGCTTGAAAACGAAAAACTTTACATAGAAAACCTTAAACGCCTTAAAGAGATTTACGCGGTAAGAAACGAGGCTGCGGCAAATCTGGATGAACTCCGCGCCGGATTAAAAAATCTGTCAAAAACCGCTCTGTCTTCAAACAGCCGCAAGCATATCTCATTTTTTGAGAAACGCAGAAAAGATTTAGACGAAAAGTATTTCAAATATCTTTTGTCCGCCGCAAATTCTGCAAACGTTTCCCTTTCATATTATCCGCAGATCGCAAATTATTTAGAGCTTGCCAAGCTTCAAAGAAAGATAGACTATAAAAAATCACAAAGCCAAATAAACTCTTTTCTTAACAAACTTAAAGAAGTTTTGCCGTATAAAGATTATAAAAAACTTATGGAAGCGCAATATAAAGACGAGTTTTATGTTAATTTGTCAAAATTCTACGACCAATATAAACCTCTTGAAAAATATTCCGCGCTTGAAAAATTTTTTACGCTTATCAGGCTAAAACAAAGCGTCAATTTCGCAGATTTGATTTCCGAACAAAAGCGT
>JAISDI010000188.1 GCA_031264895.1 Endomicrobium sp.
ACAATGTTTTTGAACTTTACTCGTTGAAATTTAAGACCAACCTTGAATTGATGTTACAGCAAAAAACTTCCAGATTGGAAACTACCATTACTACCGAGACCGGTTTAGTCGGGAAGGCTGCCGTCGCAGCTAACCAAGTTGATCCGGTTGAAGCTCAGGAAGTTACTTCCAGCAAGCAGGATACTCCCATACTTGGCGCTACTTATCATAAAAGATGGTATGTGCCTAAATCTGAAGATTGGGGCGACCTTGTCGATTCTTTTGACAAGATTCGTTCAGGCGTGGAAATCGGCGGGCCTTTGCTTGAAAGCGCTCGTATGGCTTTGAGACGTTTTAAAGATAAGGCTATTCTTAACGGATTTTACGGCGTTAACAGAGTCGGCGAAAACGGCGACCAGACCGTTACGTTTAAACCCGGCAATATTATTGCCGACGCTTCAACCGGTTTGACGCTGGCTAAGTTGATGACTATACGCGAAAGACTCATTAACAGCGATTTTGAACCCGGCGAAGATAAGATAACCGTTGTTGTTTCCGGACGAGAAAGTTCTGCATTGCTCGACGATATTAAATATACGTCAAGCGATTTCGGGCATCCGGTTCTTGATAACGGCAAACTTAAATCTTTTATGGGATTTGATTTTGTTGAAATGTCTGAGAAGCGGTTTCAGTATGCGAATGCCGACACTTTGAGGCAGATTCCCGTGTATACTAAGAAAGCTTTGGCTTTGGGTATTTGGGCTGACATTGAAGGCTGGATAGAGAAGCGCGTTGATAAAAAGGGTAATCCTCAGATTTATGCGAAAGGCACTTGGGGAGCTACCAGACTTGATGAAGAGCAGTGCTTTATTATTAACTGCAAAGTTTGATAACGGCAAAGACACGACTAACAACGACCACCCCGTCAGATACTTCGTATCTGCCACTCCTCCACATGAGGGGAATTACGACACGGCAGCCGCGTTACGCGGGATATTTTAGAAAGGCAAAGGCTGACGGGATATAGTCGTTTTAATATGCGCCGGCTCAGCCGGCAAGGAGAGTTTTTATGGCAGAGACTAAAAGCGTTGAGATGGAAAAATTGGGAAAGGGGTATATTGATAATGAAAATATGATTGGCGCGAGAGTTAAAGCGTTCAGGGCGACTGTTGAGCTTAAAGCTCAGGCGGTTGGCGATACTGTTTTGCTTACTAAAGTCCCTAAAGGGCATGCGTTTGCTTATGGTATTGAGCAGTCTTCAGTGTCGCTTGGCTCAGCGACGATTTCGGTCGGCACTAAAGACAATCCCGCAAAGTATGCTGCGGCTCATACTTTGACAGTACAGACGCCGGTTGTGTTTGCTGCGCCTGCGCCGGCTAATACAAGAATAATCGTTGACGCAGAAGAGGAAATATTGCTGACAGTTGCCGCTGCTGCGGCTCCGGCTTCCGGAATGCTGGCTATTGATTTGTTTTTTACGTCGGCACAGTGATTTTGATATAGGAGAGTCTGGCTAGAGTTTTCTATCTTAGCCCATGCGTGTAAACATGTAAAAAAACGTTTACATGCGTGGGCGAAAGCTCAAGGAGTTTTTTTTTTGAAAGTTAAACCTATTTTAACTAATTTTAACGGCGGGGAATGGTCTCCGCTTTTGCGCGGGCGCGTGGATTTGGAAAAGTTTCCGAATTCTTGCATTGAGATGACTAACGGGTTTCCTACCGTTTATGGTACTTTCCAGAAGCGCGGCGGATTTCATTTTATTGAAGAAGCCGATAGTTATGACAGGGATGGAGAATTTTATCCTAAAACCGTTATCGTTGAATTTAAAGCCGGTAACGGTAAAAATTATATAATTGAATTCGGCGACTTAAAGATTAGAATATTTTCCGGCCGGCGCCTTTTAACAAAATTTGACGAAACTTCTACAGCCGGATTTGTTCCTATTGAATTTGTTACTGATTACCCTATTTATGATGTATCTCAGAATATCGCATTCCCGCAAGGTTTATTTTTTAACGGCAAAAAAAATATTAAAACGTGTCAGTCCGCCGACACAATGTATATCATGCACGCTTCCGGATTACTCAAGATGTGGAAACTTTCCCATTTTTCCGAAACTGATTGGCGGCTCGACGAAGTACATTTTGAAAATCCGCCTTTTGATAAGGTTAATGTAGACGAAAATCGTATTTTGTCTTGTTTGGGAGATACTTATAGCGTCGGCAGTTCTGTTTTGATGTCTTCCGTTAATGAGTTCCCTGAAACGGTAATGCCTTATGATTTGGAGTATACCCCTCTCAGCGACAGAGAAATGCGCATTGAATGGGCTATATATTCCGCCGCCGGCACAGAAGTCGCAGACTTTGCCGGCAAAGGCTCGCAACTAAACATTGAAAGAGTCATTTCGACACTTCATGACGGTATACCCAATCTTTTTATAACCAGAGAAGGATCCAATATCATTATTAAAGACGCAAGCATTACAAGACAAGGTGTAAGAGTTCAGCTATATATTTATTACTGGCGCAGGGTGCCAGGCGAAGATGTTCCATTTTACCAAACGACTAATAGATATTTTACTAACGTTGAAACAGTTGATTTTTTTAAGAACATTGACGTTGGAAGACGTATTAAATTGAATTTAATTGATTCCAATACTCTTTTTTGGGAACCAAATAAAAATATAAACCAGATAGGACTCATTAGAAAATCCGGAAATAATTATTATATCAGTAAAAATACCGGTAATACGGGTACAGTAAAACCAACTCATACTATCGGTTCCGTTTCTGACGGCACTATATATTGGGATTATCTTCACAGCGGTTACGGAAGCGGGTACATAGTATCATATTTAAGCCCAAGCGCCGTTAAGATTTTAGTTGAAAGCACTTTGCCGCCCACTATTTCTACTTATTTGTGGCAGTGGTCGCTTATTGAAGGACAAGGGCATAGCGCCCCCGTGCCTCAATATCCCGTAGACGCCGCTTTTCATAAAGGCAGACTTGCTTTATTAGTCAATACTTCAAAAGGCCCTGCTGTCGCGTTATCTATGTCCGACGATTATGAAAATTTTTCAGATAAATCTTATGGCGAAATTACAGCTGATTGCGGTATCGTCGCTTATGTACCGGGCGGCAGAAGAAATGAAAATAATCGCGGAAGTTGGATTTTGTCGGAAGGTGATTTGATCATTGCTACCGAAGGCGATATTTTCCGGTTTACCGAAATTACAAAAAATCAAGTTTTATCGCCTACAAATTGCATGTTTATACCTGTAAGCGATATGGGCGCAAATCAAATAAGACCTTTAAATGTTAATGGCAGTATTATTTTTTTAGACGTTAAAGGCAGATGTTTATATGAATTGGTCGTCAATAATGAAAATGTACTTATACCTATATCCGAAATTTCGCAGCTCGCAAATCATTTGTTTGAGTCTCCGATTGTAGATATAGCTTATCAGCGATATCCTGACACAATAATTTGGCTTATAAATAAAAACGGTAATTTGATCGGATGCAGTTTTAATAAGCAGCAGCAAGTTGTAGGATTTTTTAAATGTTTAACTAAAGGTTCAATCGGATGTATAGCGGTAACCGACAGCCCCGATAACTTAACGGCCGAACTTTATGCGGTTATTTGTAGAAGTTTTTCCGACTTACAATATTGTTCTATAGAATATTTGGAAAACGGTTTGCCTCTTAGTATACCCGCCGAAATACTAAATATTGACGATGAAGACGAAAAAGAAAAAGCTATTGCGGAATATAAATTGAAAAATGCGTTTTATTTGGACGGGTTTAGCAATTCCGATTTAACAGGTAAAAATTATATGCGGTTTTTTGCCGACAATCCGGAAGGGTACCCTTTTAAAGTAACCGATGAAAGTACTATAGCATCAAGTCAAAATTTTGATAATGCTTTTTGTATTCATAATGAAAACTATAGATGGCGTGGCATGTTGGGCAATAACAGTCAATATTTTGCGGCGCGCATTTCAATACCAATCGGTAGTTTCGCGATAAGGCAATTAATATTGGACTTTAAAGCAGCCTCTAACTATAATTTTATGCGCACTTATGAGCTTTTTTTGCCATCCGGTGTTAAAGTTGGTTCTACCAGTTTCGGCACTGTGCCTTTTGGAAAACACATATTGAATATTAATATTTTCTATATCAGTATGCCAACTCTTATACTAAAATGCTCTGAGCCTTTTTACCCTATGCCCGGAATTCAGATTGGTCCGCAGGCGCCTAGCACTATTGAGGTCTATGCGCCGGATATATACGTAGAGGCAAATGCTCTTTACAGAATCAATTATCTCCCTTTTCTTGACGGGCAAAAAGTTACCGTTGTTGATAACGGGAAAATTTCCGAACATGTTTTTAATGCCGATTCTCCTTTTCCTGCTACGGGGACGCCCGACGATTTTAACCATGATATCGTCTTCGGGACTCCTTACAAGGCGGTTCTTAAACCTAATGCGCTTGAGGTTGGCGCCAGTATGGGTACTGCTCAGGGGAAACCTCAGCGTATCAATAAAGTTGTTGCACGCGTATATGATACCGCAGAACTAAAGTATGGGCAGGATGAAAAACGTATGTTTGAGGCGAAACTGGAAAAGAATCCGGACGGTACGATTAAGCTTAATACTGTTGATTACGATTGCGAAGGGTGGGACGGGAATTATGATAAGACCGGAGCTAAGATGGCTTTTGTTTCCGAGAAGCCGCTGCCTTTGAATATTCAGGCTTTGATGGTTGATGTGGAGACATATGATACAGATTAAAAAGCTGGAATTTGCGGATACGTTTTTGATTGAACGGCAGGCTCAGCAGGACGAGAATGTCAATGCTAATATTATTAAATTTTGTATCAATAACGGCGACGGGGTTGCTATTGCTAAGGACGGGAAAATTTTGGCTTGCGTGTGGTGGCATTGCGCTTGGGCAAATATGTTAAGCGTCAGCGCGTTGATTTCCGCGTCCGCCGGAAAAGATATGTTTGCGCTTGTGAAAGTTTTGAAAAAAATGGTTTCCGCCAGAAAAGAAGACAGACTTGAATGTATAGTTAAAAACAGTTTTAAAAACGCGCATAAGCTGATGAGAATATTGGGGTTTACGGTCGAGGGTATTATGCGTAAGTATATCGACGGAAAAAATTACGCGCTTTATGCGAAAGTTTCAGACGACAACGACGAAGATTTTATGAATTTTTAAGGAGTTAAAAAAAATGGCGCAGGCTATTCCGGTTATTATTGCGGTTGTGGCGGCAGTTGCAGACTCCGCCGATAAGGCGCGGCAGCTTGACGCTGAGGCTAAAGCGCAGGAGTATAACGCTAAAGCTAATCAGATAAATGCCGAAAACGCATACAAAGAAGGTAATGCCGCCGAAGACGCTTTGCGTTCACAGACGGCTCAATATATCGGCAATCAGCGCGCTACTTTGGCGCAGGCAGGACTTGCGGGCAGTCCTACAGCTTTTAGTCTGCTTGCTAAAAGTACTGCCGAAGCTGAGCTTGACGCGCTTAATACCCGCTTTTCTTATTCTACGCAGGCGTTGAATTTTTTGAATCAGTCTAAACTTAATAAGTTTGCGGCCAAAACTGCCAAGCAGGGAAGAAAAAATATTTTCTTTACCGGTATTGCTAAAGCCGGAGCGGCCGGGTATAACGCTTATCAGAATTCTTCTTATAACAGTAAAAGCAATGCTGCGCAAGATTTATCAACGCGCAAAAAGTGGGAGTACTAATAATGGTTTATACAAAACTTCAAATAATTAATATGGCTTTGACGTATTTGGGCAATAAAAACATAGAACTGCTTACTGAAGATAATCCCGCGGCAAATGCCGTGAAATTTATTTATGATACCACGAAAGCTGTTGAGCTTGGATCTTACAGGTGGAGTTTTGCCGTTAAGCGCGTAGTTTTAACGGCTGAACTTATTGCGCCGCTTTTTGGGTTTGATTTTAAGTATAAAGTTCCGGCGGATTTTTTGAAGCTTGAGGAAATTGTCGAAGCTCCTTATTATGAGTGTGAAGGCGGGTTTTTGCTCACTAATTCAGGCAATAAAATAAAAATTAAGTATACGGCTAATGTTGCCGAAGCGGAGTTTACCGACTTGTTTGCCGATGTGCTGGCTTATAAGCTTGCCATTAAGGCTTGTGAAAAAACTGCTCAGTCGAGTAAAAAGAAGGCTGATTTGTATAGTGAATATAATGTGCATATCAATAATGCGAAAAAACAGAATGCTTTGCAGTTGGCGGCTAGACAGCTTAGGGAAAGCGAATTTGTAGACGCGCGGTATTAACGAAAGATAAAGACACGACAACAACCACGACAAAATGGATTCCCGATTACGACTTTCGGGAATGACAAAAGGACAAGGTGCTATTTATGCCATTATCCAGTTATAAGAGACGTGTTAATTTGCAGATCGCTCAGGTTGCGGCTAATGCGCGCGGGGTTACGGCTTATAATGATTTGCCGGCTGTTCTTAAAGAGATGTCCGATGTTACCGCTCAAATGGTTAAGCTTCAAAAACAAGCCGAGCAGCAGAGAGATAAGCAGTTAAAGGCAAGTTTTGAAGCTCAGGCGGATATGGAAGCTAAGATATTTTATGACGATTTAGACCATAGCTCTTATGAACAGTTTGACGGAAAATATGCCGATTTTCAAAACAAAATCGCCGAGCTTGGCAAGAACGTTTTGGGCGAAGGCGCGTTTAAGCAGTGGATTAACGATAATCCCGTTTTTGTTAAAAGTCTTGATTTTGAAACCAATTCCAGAAAAACTAAAAAAATTCTTGAAACCATCGAAGCCGGGTATGAACAGACCGCCGTCAACGAATATAAAAACGCTTTTTCTTCCGGAAACTATATAACCATAAAAGACACCGACGAGAATGTAAAAAGAATGTTTGACGAGGCCGTTTCGCCTTCCGATAATTCCATACAAACTTTGTCGCCTAAGAAAGCACAGGAACTTAATACTAAAGCCCGCGCAGCCGGTTTGCGACAGGCTTTAAACACTCAGATATTGGAAGATCCTGCCGTAGCTTTAACTATGCTGGATGATAAATATATACGTTACGCAATTAATGATGACGAAGAAATTTTACGTTATAAAACCGCCGCCCAGCATGAACTTGAGAATGCCAAATATAAAAACGGCATTCTTGAAGTTGCCAGATATGGCCTTGAAGCTAACAAACTTTATGCCAAATTTCTCGATAAAGGTTTAACCGTCGACGAAATTAATGACGCCAAAATATCCGATACATCAAAAAACGCACTGTTTAAAATTGCAGGTTATGACAGCGCGACTTATAAACAAAACAAAAGCAATCTTGAGCAGGCAGAAGCCGCCATCGAATTAAATAATATGTTTTCAAATCTTATCGTTAACAAAAACAGCAGAGAAGAAAGAGAAGTTAAAAAAACCGCAAAAAGCAAAGGTACGGAAATCAATATCAGCAAAAATAAAATCGCAAACAATAAGACGCTTTTAGACACGATGGAGTTTAATCAAAAAGTTTTCGACTATTTGGCCCAAGGAAAGATTTCAAAAGCCGCAGCGCAAAATTATATCAATAACATGAGCGGCCCCGTGTTTGAGCAGTACATTAAAATCGCTTACGGCGAAAATAAAGAAGAATTAAACGCCAATAACGTTTTTGCCAACGGACTTTCAGAGGTCAATAAAAAAATTGACGAGTACGGCATTACCGACATTGTTGCCAGCGCAAATATTCAAAATACCTATGTGCAGGCTTTGGCGACTAATTTAAAAAATAGAAATGTTTCCGTGCAAGATTTTTTTTCTTTGCCCATAAACGAGCAGCAAGCTATTACGGATTCCGCTCTTAATTATACTTTTAAAGCAATTCCTAACTTAAAAAATGCAACAAGCGTTTTTTCGCTTATCTTGCCTAAAGAACTACAAGAACAGGCGCAGCAAGAATATATTGACTTTACTAAAAACAAAGAACTTACACCCGTGCAGCAGCAAGAAGCGGCACAAGCCGCCGCGCAAACTGTTACTGCCGCCCAAAAGCAGGCGATAAATAAAGAAATCGATAATGCCTATAGCAAAACCACCAGACTTAATGCAATTATGCAAAATCCGAAAAGTAAAGCATTGTATGATTTTGCCATTGCAAATCCGGACTCCGAAAGGTCAAAAATAATATTGAAACAATTGGGGCTTGAATGAACATAGCCGATATGTCCGACGATGAATTTAACGCAGCGCTTGCCGAAGGTACACAAATCGCCGCTAAAGCCGCGCCGTCTGCGCCACAGTTGGATATAGCGGCAATATCCGACGAGGAATTTAACGCAATGCTTGCAGGGCTTAATGAACCTTCGCAAAAACAAAATGAACCCGGAAACGTTCAGATATTTAACAGTCCTAAAGGCGCGGGCGTTAATACTTACAGGGTTGTCAATAAAGACGCTTTAAGCCGTATAATGTCAGTCGACGATATGAAACGCGAAGCTCCTGAAGAGTATGCGAGAATTCAGAAGCAGGAAAGAATTTTTCAGAATTACGTTGACAAAAATATTAAAAACGTTTTGACGCTTGGCGAAATACGTAAAATGAAAGAGCAGGGGCCAATCGGCTGGCTTGAGGCTTATAAGAAAACCAGCCTTATAGATTATATTCCTTACGTTTCTACCATCGCAAATATTGCCGAAGCTTCCGCAGTCAGTAACGCTATATACAAAATCAAACAAGGTCAGATACCGGATGCCGCCGAAACGCAGCGGCTTAATGCCCGTTTGCGTGAAGCGGCTGAACTTAATGTACGCGGTTTGTCTATACGCGGCGGCATTGCCGCTTATACCCCTGAAATGACTTCTTTTATGGGGGAATTGGTATTGGGGCTTGGTATTGGCGGCATTGCTGCCAAAGGTCTTAAAGCCACAGGGCTTGCCGCAAGAAAGACGCTTAAAGAAGGCGCAAAGCTTTCTATGAAAAATTATCTTAGCGAAGCCGGCGCGTTTGGCGTTAAGGGCGGCGTTGCTACGGCTTTGGTTCCTCAGCGGCATATACTGGGGTATAAGGAAAGATACATACATAACAGTTTGGCCATTACCGATAAAGGACAAGCCTTTTTACTCGACAACGATGAAAAGCCTATGACTACCGCTTTAAAAGCTTTTGCGGATGTTGCTACCGAAGTTTACAGCGAAGCGACCGGCGAATATATCGGTAAGTTTTTTGGTATGGTTGGCGCTCCTATTAAAAAAGTTATTTCGCCTATACTTCAAAAAGCTTATAACGGTATTCCTACAGGCATTATGAAAACGCTTGTCGACGCTGTAAAGAAAGCTAAACCAAATGAAAGCGTTGTAAACTTCTTTAAAGATAAAATGGCTTTTTACGGTATCTTGGAAGAGTTTGGCGAAGAACGGTTAAACGCTT
>JAISDI010000041.1 GCA_031264895.1 Endomicrobium sp.
CATAAGCAGAATTAAAATCCCTATTACTATAGCTTTCCAAATAATCGAAAGATTCAACTTCTTAGTCATAAAATCTCCTTTTCCTATAATTTATGTTGAGACATTATACCAAAAAATGCTTAAATAAATTTATGAAAAAAAATATTGAAAAACCCGAACTTTTGCTTCCCGCCGGATCGCTTTCAAAACTGAAGACTGCCTTTCTTTACGGCGCTGACGCCGTTTATGCAGGAACGCCTGAAATGTCTTTGCGCGCAAAATCGCATTTTCATACGGAAGAAATGGAAGAGGGAATACGCTTTGCGCATGACGCGGGCAAAAAAGTGTATCTTGCGCTAAATCTTTTTTCTCACAATAAAGATATTGAACGGCTCGGTTTTTTTATAAAAACGCTTAAAAGTTTAAATCCGGACGGGGTCATCGTATCAGACCCGGGAATTTTTCAATATGTAAAAAAAGAAATCCCGTCAATGCCTTTGCATATTTCTACTCAAGCAAACGTATGTTCGCGGCTGACAACGGATTTTTGGAAAAATATGGGCGCCAAGTTATGCGTTTTGGGAAGAGAAGTAAGCTTTCGGGAAGCCTGTGAAATAAGGGAAAAATGCCGAGATATCAAACTGGAAATTTTTATACACGGCGCGATGTGTATAAGTTATTCGGGAAGATGTCTTATGTCGGCATTTATGGCTTCAAGAAGCGCAAATCAGGGAATATGCGCGCACTCGTGCAGGTGGAAATATAAAAGCAGGCTGGTTATGGAAGAAGAACTGCGTCCCGGGGAATATCTTACAATGGAAGAAGACGAACACGGCTCGTATATTTTAAATTCAAAAGATTTATGTCTCATGCAAAAACTTGACAAAATTTTGCAGACAGGCTTTGACAGCCTTAAAATAGAGGGCAGAAACAAAAGCCAATACTATGTAGCGCAGACTGCAAGAGTTTACCGAAAAGCCATTGACGATTATTTTGAAAATGCGGCAAATTGGACGTCTGGTTTGTATATGGAAGAACTTAAAACGCTTCAAAACCGCGGTTATACCACAGGCTTTTTTGACGGCATTCCAGATTCCGGTGCGCAGGATTATGACGATACTTCAAGCAAAAGCAGTTGGCGAAATATCGGTTATGTCAAGGAAAACAAAGACGGTTATTTAATTGTAGACCTCAGAAACAAAATACAAAAAGGGGATAAGATCGAGCTTCTTTCCCCTTATAAATTTGAGCCTGAAACAATAATAATAGATAAAATGTACGACGGCTTTGACGGTTCCCCCACAGAAACCATTGCGCCCGGCAGAGAAAACCAAACCGTAAAAATACCGATAAACCCTAAAACTTCCGCCCTGTTCCCAAAACTTACAGTGCTAAGAGCCTTTGCAGGCGGCAAGTTATAAAGCCTGCGTTCCTTTAGTCTTTATTGTCAATAATCGTAATATCATTGTCTCTGCTGAGTAAGATCACAATCACAACAGAAGCATTAAAACCAATGTTTTTTTATCACCAACCCACTGATTTGTGGTTAACATGGATTCCGGCTGGAGTTTATCACGTAGTGTCTGACAACGGTGTAGGGGCTGTCATTGCGTGCTTGACACGGAATCCATGTTGCCGTTTCGCCGTTCGTGATAACAGACATATGAAAATAATGGGACAATATTTAGTTTGTCTACTATAGTATCCATCTTGTCCTTTTGTCTATCATCATCGAAGGCTTGGGATTGTGCAATTTCACAGTTCATAAAAATGATTTATGCCTATTTCTTCCAAAAAGGCGCTGTCGTGCGAAATTATTATCATGGCGCCGGGGTAATTTTTTAGAACTTCTGTCGTGTGGTTTTTTGTTTCAATGTCTAAATTGTTTGTGATTTCGTCGATCAGTAAAAGTTTTGGCGTTTTTATTCCTATTTTTGCAAGGCTCAGCCTTGCTTTTTCGCCTCCGGATAAAACTGAAACCGTTTTGTTTACGTCTTCATTCTTTTTAAATAAAAAATCATTTAAAAAGTTTCTTATTTCGGCATATGAAAGCTTTGGGGCATGGTCGGAAATTGTCTCAAAGACGGTTTTGTCAGGTACTAGATCCGCATAGTACTGGTCTAAATAGCCTATGTCTTTTATGTCGGGAACATCCCAAACGCCGGCTTTTATAATTTCCGGATAATTTAATATAGCTTTAAACAGCGTCGTTTTTCCGCAGCCGTTGTTTCCTGTGACTGCGATACGTTCGTTTGCGCGTACGGATAAATTGATATCGTTTAGTATGTTTTTGTTTTCATATCCGGCGCTTGCTGCGCTTATTGAAAGCACGGTTTTTGTTCCCGCATCTTTGGCTGTTAATGAAAATTTGGGTTTTATTATTTCAGGAATTCTTAAAGATGAAAGCTGTTCGTTTAAATATTCGCGTTTATTGTTTATGAATTCCCTGTTTTTTCCGGACGCTTTTTCCGCGCTGCTTTGCTTCATATCGCCTACGGCGGGCAGCCATTTTTTTTGTTCTACAAATTTTTCGCCGCGCTTTTTGCTTTTTTTTGCTCTTTGCTGTTCTTTCATGAGCGCTTTATGGTTTTCTTTTTTTTCCTTTGAAAGAGCGTCAAGTTCACTTTCTATTTTTTGGCGTTTTTGCATTACCGAATTTATATAATCGTCATATTTGCCTGAAAAAATTTTAATTTTTCCGTTATCTATATGCCAGATTGTGTCTGCAAAACCGCGCAAAAGTTCGGCGTCATGCGAAACTACGATTAAAGTTCCTCCGTAATGTTTAAGCATGTTCATTAAAGATTTGCGGTTTTTTAAATCCAGATGATTTGTCGGCTCGTCGAGCAACAAAATGTCGGGCTGTTGTGAAAAAGCAAAGCTCAGAGCTTTATTGAATTTTTCTGCGCCGCTCAAATTACCATACTCGTAAATCAACTGCGGAACATATCCGAAAACGACGCTTTCATTATTCTTAATCTCACCTTCGCAAGCGCAAATATCGCCTTTTATAATTTTCAAAAGCGCAGACTTTCCGTTTCCGTTATTGCCCATGATCGCAATACGGCTGCCGGATTGTATCTGAGCGGAAAAATTTTCAAAACATATTTTATTGGGAAAATACAGACTGATATTATTTAAAAAGATTGGTTTATGCATGTTTGGGTCTCTCTAAAAATCCTAACGCATATCCTTGCCGCGCCTTTCGAGGCATTTCTGCGTCAGAAAATTTGTCCGTCCTTGCTCTTAGGACGCCCTGCATTTTCTTCCTTGAACTGCCTCAAAATTCACGGCAATTATATACATTAGGGTTTTCAGAGAAACCCAATTACCTCTTAATCGTTTATTTTTTAGAAAAAAAGAAACGGAAGGAGAGGGATTTGAACCCCCGATAGAGTTTCCCCTATACTAGTTTTCAAGACTAGCGCCTTAAACCACTCGGCCATCCTTCCATTGTTAAGAGTTAATTATCTCATAATGCGCCGCTAAATTACACGGCTCAAGAATTATACAATTATTTTTGATTGCGTTCAATATTTTCTTAAAATTGAATTTGAAATTCAGAGGTTTTATGTTTCGTATGCTAAGTGGTAAAGGTTATATCCGTCAATAAAGAACATGTCATAGAGCGCCCCTATAAAAGAAAAATCCCCGAGCCACTTTCGCAACTCAGGGGGACAGCTAAATCTATTAAAAATAGCTGTGATGTATAAGCACTATATTTAAATATATTATTTTTGTCAAGAATTTTTTCATTTTTGAAAACGCTTATTGCTAAATAAAGCGATTACAATAATTTTTTTATTTACTATGATATATCAATCATGAATACAAATAAAAGAATATATTTAATAAAAGGTTTTTTTATTCTTTCTATTTTTATGGCCATTTCAGGATTGTATGTTTTGTTCAATCATACAGTTGCAGATGAACAACAGAATGCTACATCTGCAAATCTTCCGATTTTTACTGCTGATGAACTTTTAAACAATGTTGAATCAAGAGCGAAATATTTAAATGCCCGGGTTAAAAATACAACTTTTTCTATTTACACAATGAAGCGCATAGACAATTTATGGAAGGTAGCAAAAATACATGGATATGATGTTTACACATTAATAGGCTGCAATCCTCAATTAAAAAACTATAATACCGATGAAGGACAGAAAATTTTAGCTCCAAGTTCTGCCGGAACCTTGCACCAAATACAAAATAATGATAACTGGGAAGCTGTCGCTAAAAGGTACGGCTTAGAAGAAACTATTATAAAGACAGTTAATTCCGGTACATCAGCATTGATGCCTGGCGAATATCTTTTTATTCCAGGCAAAAGACCTGATGTTTCCTTGCTTAATAAACAGATGCAGGAACGATTGTCATCAAGAAATCTTTTTAGTTGGCCATTGATCTCTGCCGGAAATATAATGAAAAATTACGGAAAGATTAAAGATACTGATGGAAGTATTATACAGCATAATGGCATAATAATTGCAAATAAATTAGGAACTCCTGTTTGTTCATCTGCATCCGGAAAAGTTATTTTCACCGGATATGATAAAGATTACGGACATATTGTTTATATTGAACACGAAAACGGATATATTACCGAATACGGACATCTTGATTCATATCAAGTAAAGGTTGGTTCAGAAATAAAAGCCGGTAAATTATTTGCTAGGTTAGGTAATAGCGGTTTAGCAACCGAACCGTGTTTATATTTTGCAATTAAAAAAGACGGGAAGTATGTAGACCCTTTGAAATTTTTATGGTGAAAGGGGTTAATTCCTAATATCATAAATTTAGATACTGCTTTGTTTTCCGCAATTTAAATTCAATTCTACTTTTCAGGCATATAAACAATTCGGGAATGTGCTCTATTTCCGCTTGGAACTTCCATTCCTTTCGGAATAAGTAAAGTTATTGCGCTGCCTCCGTAGAAACCGTCAGGAAAAACAA
>JAISDI010000061.1 GCA_031264895.1 Endomicrobium sp.
TCGGTACCCCTGAACCCCACGACTTACTTTTTGCAGTCGGTCAAAAAGTAAGCAAAAACCCTTGCCGCTGAAAGCATTCGCAAAAGATTTTAGAAGCAAATTCGGAACTCGCGGCATAAAGACTTAAGAGGAATGCCGCTCAAACAACCGAATTTGATAATCTTCAAAAATCTTTCGCTCATAGACTCGCTTAGAGGCGGCAAACGACAACGGCAAAAGCGAACGACAAAAGACAAAGACAACAACGTCAATATCATCAAGTACAAAACGGCAGTATGGGGTTTAGAGGTTGTCATTCCGGCGAAAGCCGGAATCCATTTGGTCTTTGTCGTGGCCGTAAAATCCCTTTCTGTGAAGGGGTGGACGCGAAGCGGACGGGGTAGTCGTTGTTGCCTTTGCCGTTGTTGTGTCTTTCTAACTTGCCCTGTGCAAGCAGTGGGATCGTCCATTTTTAATTTTGCAATCCATCCCGAATCAGTCCGATTTTAAAATTGCGTTGACACGCCTGCAAGGGCAATTTGACTAAAAAGTAAAAATATTGCATAATGAACCATTGATTTTTTAATAAAAAAGGAGATGTTTGTAAAATGAAAGAAGCAATTCACCCGAAATACGAAGAATGCACGGTATCTTGTGCATGCGGTTATACTTTTAAAACCCGTTCTACAAAGCCCGTGATTAAACTTGAAATTTGTTCAAATTGTCATCCGTTTTTTACCGGAAAGCAAAAGCTTATCGATACTGCCGGAAGAGTTGAAAAGTTCCAGAAACGTTTTGCAAAAACCGATGGTAAAACCGTCGTAAAAAAGAAAGTTGAAAAGGTTGTTCCAGCGCCGAGAAAGACTTCGGGAAAAATTCTTACTACTTCGCCGAGAAAAGCAAAAGCTTCGGTAAAGAAAGAAAAAGACGCAAAAAAAGAAAAATAAATTATAAAAACATTTATATGACAGAACCGGAGAAAATAAACCGGTTCTGTCATATTTTTTTAGGTATGCGGGTAAAAACATGTTTCATGACAAATTAAAATCATTAGACGAACAGTTTAAAGAAGTCGAGAAAAAATTAAGCGATTCCTCCGTTATGAGCGATCAGCAGCTCTATCGCGAACTCACAAAACAGCATTCATACTTAAAACCTCTTTCGGAAAAATATTATGAATACGCCAAACTTCTTTCCGACATTAAGGGCGCCGAAGAATTAAAAAAATCCGATGACGGCGAAATACGGGACATGGCGCAGACCGAATACAATGAATTGTCTGCAAAAAAAGAAAAACTTGATTATGATATTAAAGTTCTTCTTCTTCCTCCCGACCCTAACGAAGATAAAAACATTATTGTGGAAATACGCGCCGGTACCGGCGGGGAAGAAGCTGCTTTGTTTGTGGGCGATTTGTTCAGAATGTATACGCGTTTTGCCGAAAGAAACGGCTGGAAATTTGAAGTTATGGACTCAAATCCTACGGGGCTTGGCGGATATAAAGAAGTCATTTTTGAAATCAGCGGCGATAAAGTGTGGCGTTATATGAAATTTGAAAGAGGCGCGCACAGAGTGCAGCGCGTTCCGGAAACCGAAGCGTCCGGAAGAGTTCATACGTCGGCTGTTACGGTCGCGGTTCTTCCCGAAGCAGAAGACGTAGACGTTGAAATAAGAACGGAAGATTTACGCATAGACACGTACAGAGCTTCGGGCGCGGGAGGGCAGCACGTTAACAAAACCGATTCTGCTATACGCATAACTCATCTGCCTACGGGGCTTGTAGTTTCTTGTCAAGATGAAAGAAGCCAAATAAAAAACAGGGCAAAAGCTTTTAAAGTTTTAAGAGCGAAACTTTATGAAAAAAAATTGCTTGAACACGAAAAACAGCTTGCCGGCGAAAGAAAACAGCAGGTCGGAAGCGGAGACAGGTCGGAAAAAATAAGAACTTACAATTTCCCTCAAAACAGAATAACCGACCACAGAATAGGCTACAGCGTATATAATATCGCCGAAGTTATGGACGGAGATTTAACGGAACTGTCCGATAAACTCATCGAAGCCGACACGGAAGCAAATTTGACTGCAAATTAATTTTTGACGCGGAGAGAATAATATTTATGCCGGAAACGGTAAATATTTACGATTTATTAAAAAGCGGCGAGGCTTTTTTAAAATCAAAAAACTTGCCGGATGCTAAATCCGACGCGCAATATCTTCTAGCCGCCGCATTGAAAATCGAACGTTCGCGTCTTGTGTTGATAAGAGAACAAAAAGCTGGTGAAAAAGAATCGTCTTTATTTTGGGAATACATTTTAAGACGCTCAAAACGCGAGCCTGCCGCTTACATTACTGGCTTTTGCGGTTTTATGGGATTGGAATTTAAAGTAAGTAAAGACGTTTTGATACCCAGACCTGAAACGGAATTGCTTGTCGAAGACGTTTTAAATATGTCAAAGAAAAATAAAACGGAAACGGTTTTGGATTTATGCGCGGGTTCCGGATGTATTGCCGTGAGTTTGTCAAAACTCGGAAATTTCAACAAAATATACGCTTCGGATATAAGTTTTGACGCTTTGACATTAGCAAGAGAAAATGCGGACTTCAATGACGCAAAAAATATCGAATTTCTTTTAAGCGATATGTTTAAATCTCTGGAAAATGTCAAAGTTGACTTCATCGTTTCAAATCCGCCTTATATTTCCGAAGACGAATATAATGCGCTTGAACCCGAGCTGAAATTCGAACCGGAAACGGCATTATTAGCGCAGGATAACGGATTATTTTTTTATAAAGAAATAGCTTTGAAAGCTTCGCGGCATTTAAATGACAAAGGCCGTATTTTTGTCGAGTTGAACGCAAATCTTTCGCAAGAAATAAAAAAGATTTTTGAAGAAAATAATTTTAAAGACATAGAAATAAACGAGGATTATTCTCATTTGCCCAGAGTTCTTAAAGCTCATTTATAAAGACGCGAAGGAAAATAAATGGATAAAATTATTATTAACGGCGGCAAAAAATTAAGAGGCGAGGTCAATATTTCCGGCTCTAAAAATTCGGCTCTCCCGATTCTTTTTGCAACTCTTTTGACGGATGAACCGTGTACGATTGAAAATGTTCCGTCTTTGGCCGATATAAATACTACCATAGCTTTTTTAAATTTCATAGGCAAAAGAGCCGTAAAAAACGGTTCTAATGTCTCTACGTCGGTTTCGGCAAAATATAAGCATATCGCGCCTTACGATCTTGTAAGAAAAATGCGCGCAAGCGTCTTGATCATGGGGCCTCTTTTGGCGCGGCTTAATAGAGTCGACGTTTCTCTGCCGGGCGGCTGCGCGATAGGCGCAAGACCCATAGATATTCATCTTGAAGCTTTTAAAAAGCTTGGCGCGGATATAGAAGTTGAAGGCGGGTATGTCAAAACGGTTGCTAAAAAAGGACTTGAAGGAAATGAAATTAAATTCAGATTCCCGAGTGTCGGAGCTACCGAAAATATTCTGCTTGCCGCCGTTTATGCAAAAGGAAAAACGAAAATTATAAATGCCGCAAAAGAGCCCGAAATTATTGATTTGGCAGACATGCTCAATAAAATGGGCTCAAAAATTTCCGGCGCCGGCACAAAAACTATAACAATAGAGGGTGTGGAAAAACTTTCCGGAGTAAAACATTCCGTCATACCGGACAGAATCGAAGCTGCTACGTATTTGATCGCCGCCGCTATCACCAGAGGCGAAATACTTTTAAAAGACGTTAATCCCAAACATTTGAAAGCCGTGACGGACAAACTTAAAAAATGCGGAATGAAGATAGAAGAAACGGAAAATACGATTTTTGCAAAATGGGTCAAAGATTTAAAACCGTGCGATATAAGCACTGCGGTTTATCCGGGATTTCCTACCGACGTTCAGGCGCAGTGGATGGCTTTAATGTGTCTGCTCAAAGGCAAATGCAGCATTAGAGAAAACGTTTTTGAAAACAGATTTCTGCACGTTGCTGAACTTCAAAGATTAGGCGCGGATTTAACCGTTGACGGCAAATTCGTATATATAAAAGGCGTGGAAAGATTCTCGGGAGCGCCCGTAATGGTTTCTGATCTAAGAGCCGGCGCGGCATTAGCGCTTGCCGGCCTTGCGGCAAAAGGAAGAAGTTCGATTTCAAGAATATACCATTTAGACAGAGGCTATGAATTCCTTGAAAAAAAACTCAAAGATCTCGGAGCGGACATTAAAAGAGTAAAAAGTGAAAAATAGAATAAAAAATAATATTCTAAACGTATTTGAAAATCACTCTTCAATATTCATTTTTTTTCTTTCAGCTGTTACCGTCCTTTTTATATATCCTTCCTTGCATAAATATACACTACTGGTTTCTTCTTTTGTCGCTTTATTGTATTGCGCATATATTTTATTTGGCAAAAATAAGAAAGTGAGAACCGCATTATTGTTTATGCCGGTTATCGCAGTAGTATTTTTTTATTGTTTTATTTCATTGTCTTCTTTTTATCCTAAACTTTTTTTACCGTCAAAAACTCCCATGATTACATTATATTCGGGTTTGAATTATTATAATTTTTTGGCATCGTCTTTTAGTAAAATGAAATTATATATGCCTATAGAGCCTTCCGAAAAACTGAAATCTCTTGACAATCCTTATGACTCCGAAGCGCTAAATAAGAATTTGGATTTTAGAAAATTCGATTATATTATGGATTTAAGTTATTTCAATGGCAGATATTATTTGTATTTTGGCATAACTCCGGTACTTACGATATATTTGCCGTTTCTTATCATTACGAAATATTTTATTTCTGACGCTGCGGTTACTTTAATTTTCGGCATTTTATCTTTCTGTGTCGCTCTATTAGTCTTGAAGAAAATTATATTGAAAATTGATAAAAACAAATGCGAATTTTTGACGGAAACTTTAAGCATTATGGCAGTAGGGTTATCGTCGGTTGTATGTTATCTGATTACCGTTGCAAGAGTATATGAGGCCGCAATAGTATGCGGTCTTTTTTTTACTCTTCTATCTTTTCTCTTTATCATTCTATACGTCGAATCTGTGAATCAAAAAAAGAAAAATATTTTACTTTTTATATCGGGGTTAAGCATAGCGCTGGCCGTGGGATGCAGGCCTTTTTACGCTTTTGCCGTATTCGTACAGCTTTATATATTGTATGGTTTTATTAAAAAAAAGGTAAAACTGTATATCTATTATTTTATTCCGCTGGCCGTATATGCAATAATTCTTATGGCATATAATTATATGCGTTTTGATTCCGTTTTTGAGTTTGGTGGGAAATACCAGCTGTCGATTATTGAGATGTATAATTGGGAAGTTCCGTTAAAAGAGTTGTTTTCGTCGATAATGAAATTTATTTACTATCCTCCGAAATATTTATCCGGATTTCCGTATTTTTCTATAGATTATGTGATAGTGCGCGCAATACTTTACGAACAGGTTATAGGCTTGTTGTTCACTGTCCCTTTTTTAATTGCATTGGCGTCGATTTTTTTATTTTTTAAGGACAAAAATATGCAATTATGGCATAAAAAATATATAGCCGGATTATTTATTATTGGCATTTTTAACTTAATAGTAGTTTCAACCGTAGGAAGCATTTACCGTTACGGCGCTGATTTTAGCATGTATTTTATAATACCTGCGGTAATAATGATATTTTATTTAAATTTTATTCTGGAAAAAAAATTTAAAAAAATATTGTTTCAATATGTCGCTGCAACTTTTTTACTTATAAGCATTGTTTTTAATTTCGCTCTTATTATCTCTGCAAGCATGAACATGAAAATTAACAGCCCTGAACTGCTATACAAACTTTCAAGATTTTTTTAATCAGCCGATTGGTTTTATTATTTTAAATATACCCCGTAGAACCCAGAACCGCTTAAAGTATGGAAACGC
>JAISDI010000062.1 GCA_031264895.1 Endomicrobium sp.
AACATGAAATTTAGAACCTTGCGCATACGGCAAATCCCCCGTCCGGAGACATTGTCTCCGTCCACCCCCTTTAAAAAGTGGGAATTACGGCGAACAGCGAAACGGCAAAATGGATCCCCCCCGTATTACGACCTTACGGGGCAGGCTGCTAAGGAATAACAACATTTCCGAATTTCGGGGATGACGACAAAGGAAAAAAGATGGTTTTTAGAAAGCTCTAATGGAATTTTTGGGATAAATTGTTAGATTATTGACGACAAGTAATGTTTATGTATATCATTTGGACGATGAGATAGGTTTTTAGAAATACCTGTTTGATTCTTATAAGCCCGTCCGGACGATGTATGTACAGGGTGCAATAATCGAGCGTCGCTATGATGCGCGATCTTTTGCATTTACGGCTCGCAAAATATTACATGATGCGATTTTGCCGTAAACGCGCAGTATTTCCAAGCGACGCTGTCCGAACGGACTTTTCCAAAGCTGTCAATACTCAAACTGCTTTAGAACAGGTAAGTGTACGATCAAGTATAAAATAATATTTACATATTGTCTGTTGCCACAGCAACTTTGTATAATGAAATATCGGATTTTTGATTTTAAATATTTTGTTTAATGGAGGTTCTTTCATGCATCATCATTATGAAGTTTTGAAAAGAAACCATATCTTTGACGATATGACAGTCGACGATTTGAGAAGTATGGGCGAATGCTTTAAACCCAAAACTTTATATTTTCATAAAGGGGATTTAGTCTTTTCAGAAGGGGAAATTTTTAAAAATATTGCGATAGTCGTTACGGGAATTATAAATATCTACAAAGAAGACGCCGACGGAAACCGCGTTATCATAGAGCAGGCCGAGCCGGGCGCGATTCTTGACGAGTCGATAACCGTAAAAAAAGATTATAAAGTAAACGTCTGCGCGGAAGTTTCGGTCGACAGCGAAGTTATAGCCGTGCCTTTTGATAAACTGGTAACCGTTTGCAAAGGAAGATGTCCTTTTCACGTTAAACTTTTATCGAACGTAGTAAGGCTTATAGCCAGCAATCACAATACCCTTACGCTGAAAGTGGACTATTTGTCCAAGAAAAGTATCAGACACAAACTTTTGTCTTTTTTTAAATTTCAGGTTGAAAAATATAAAAACAAAGAATTTGACATTACTTTTGACAGAAAAGAACTTTCGGAATTTCTTTTTGTTGACAGAAGCGCATTGTCAAGAGAACTCGGCAGAATGCAAAGAGATAAAATTATCGAATTCCATAAAAACCATTTTAAAATTCTAAAAGAAAACGCATTATAATTTTCCGGCAAAATCCGCCGCGCCTGCCTGTAGGATTTGCTTTTGCCGCTAAACAGTTTCGGTATTTGCGCCGTTAAATTTGTTTTCCTATAGTCAAAATCCATTCATCCAGCTTGTTTTTTAATTCGTTTGGATTTTTAAAATCTTTTCCGGTAAATCCTATTCCCCGCATGACTTTTGCACCGTTTGAATTTTTTTCGAAATTCTTAAAAAAGTTTCCTTCATTTCCGCCGCTTGTGCAGAAAGGAATTAAAATTTTGCCCGAGAAATCATTGCCGTTTAAAAATGACATTAACGCAGGCGCAACCGTCATAAACCATACAGGGCCGCCCGCAAATATAATGTCATAACCGGAAATGTCGGTTTTGTTGCTTATTTCGGGTCTTTTTCCCGTTAAAATGTCGAATCCGCCCGAGATTAACGCCGTGAAATAATTTTTACCGTAAGGTTTTTGAAGTTTGATACCGTAAATATCTCCTCCGGCTATTGAATGGATCTGTTTTGCGATCAGTTCCGTATGTCCTCTCTGCGAATAACATACCGTCAAAATCTTTTTATCTTTCATTAGTCCTCCTTAAAAATATTGATTTTTAGTTTTTGTTCAGTCAAATTATGTTTTTCCATTTTGACTTTTTTGTCTTTTGTAAAAGTTACTTTTTCGGCTTTTAAAAGTTTATACTGCCTGTCAATGCCGCCAAAAACAAAAGACGGCGTTAAAGAACCGTCCTTAAAAACCACTCTGTGGCACGGAATATTTTCAGGGTCGGGATTGGCATGAAGCGCATACCCTACAGCTCTCGACGCTCTCGGGCTGCCCGCAAGCCGTGAGATCTGCCCATAATACATAACGCGGCCTTTGGGAATTTGCATAACGATTTCATAAACTATCCGATTAAAATTTTTTAATTTTTTCATAAACAAATTATATAAAAAAGAGAAAACATTATAAAAAGATTTTAATTTTCTTATGGAACTCTGCGCGCGGTTTATCGGGATTTAACGTCGGTAAAATCACGGAGATAAAAAGAAAAACGGTTTTTTGCCGCGCTCAATTAATGGTATAATATATTAGCATGAATATTTACGAGGTGTTGTCATGAACTTCATATACCAATTAATAACTTCTCACGCATATTTGTCTTTTGTGGTAACTTTTTTTTATGTTTTGCTTTCGGTTTGCTGCGCTGTGCATATACTTTTAAATAAAGAAGACATCAAAGGCGCGATAAGCTGGCTTGGAATAGTTTTTCTTTCGCCTTTCATCGGTTCCATTTTATATATTTTTCTCGGCATCAACAGAGTGCGGCGCAAAGCCGTTAAATTGAGAAAAAAAGGGAATATTTTACAAAAAATCCCTCAAGATAAATTAAAAGCGGTCGTGCAGCAGCTGCCAAAGCAGTTTGTACAATATATTGCATACGGACATAACGTTTATCCACAGAACTTTGCAGCCGGCAATTCAATAAAAATTCTTCAAAACGGAACGCAGGCATACCCCGAAATGGTCGAGTCCATAAAAAACGCCAAGCGCGAAGTTCTTATAGAAAGCTATATTTTCGATTATGACGGCGAGACGGAAAAAATTCTTAACGCTTGTAAAACGGCGTTGGCAAACGGCGCAAGCGTAAAAATTCTTGTCGACGGAATAGGGATAGTCGGAGCGGGACGCAGAGCAATAGAGCCGGAGCTTAAGAAAATAAGCGGTCTGGAATACGGAATATTCTTGCCTCCGCATCTTCCTTTTGCGCTTCCTTTCGTAAACATGCGCAATCACAGAAAAATAATGATAATCGACGGCGACGTTTCTTTTTTCGGCGGGATGAACTTAGCGCTTGAGAATACTCTTACGGACGACGCCAAAAAGGGCGTGCAGGATATAACTTTTAAAATAGAAGGGCCTGTCGTAGACCAGCTGTCACAGGTTTTTGAAGACGATTGGGAATTTACCACGGGCAAAAATATGCACGGATACTCAAAAGATCTTCCGGAACAATCCGAAGGCAGCGTTCCGGCGCGCGTCATACCCGACGGGCCTGACAATAAACAGGGTAAAATCGAGCTTATGGTTCATGGAGCTATAAATGCCGCAGCGGAGAAAATAATTATAGTTACTCCTTATTTCCTTCCGGAAAGCAATATTTTGACGTCTCTTGAAATGGCCGCTATGAAAGGCGTTGAAGTAGAAATTATTATTCCGCAAAAAACCGACAATACCATTTTAAATTGGGCTATGGAACCGAATTTTGCAAAACTGCTTGAAAGAGGCGTAAAGATTTACAGAACTCCTCCGCCTTTTGATCACAGCAAGTTTTTTGTCGTTGACGGCGCAAGCGTTTTTATAGGTTCGGCAAACTGGGACGTGAGAAGTTTCAGGCTTCATTTCGAATGTAATATGGAACTTCTCTGCAAAGAGACCGCGCGGGAATTAACTCTGATCGTCGAACGCAAAAAGAGCGTGTCCAAAAGCGTGGGCATTAAAGAATGCGAAGAGCTTAATTTTTTTAAAAGATTGAGAAATAACGCATGCCGACTGCTTACTCCGTATTATTAGGGCGCATTTAGGTTTATTGACTAAACAGGCTCATTAATGTAAAATTTATAAAATTAAGTTATGAAAAAAATAATTGTTTTACTATCACTTTTTGGATTTTTTCTTCTTTCATCCTGCGTTTCAAAATCAAAATATAAAGATGCCGTTTTTAATTTGGAACAAAGTAATTTGGCGCAGCAGTCCAGATTTAAACAGGAAAATGACAAACTTTCCGCAGAAGTAAAAAACCTCGAATACAGAAATTCATATTTGCAGTCCGTTATAGAAGGTTATGAAGAAAGGATCAAAACTCTTGAAAAGTACATCAGATCTTCAAAAAAAATACAAAATAAGACGATTACCGAAATTGCCGTAATAAGACAAAACCTAAAAGATAAGCTCAATATAAAAGAGTTGGAATTGGAAACCTTGCGCGAGCAGAATTACAGACTGATCAACTGGCTTGAATCGCAGTCCGACGCGCAGCAGCCGAAAAAGGAACCGCTTCAAAAATAAATGGAATCTCTCATAGCTTCTTTTTTTCTGATATTCATTGCCGAAATGGGCGACAAAACGCAGCTTATGGCGATGACTTTTACCGCAAGGTTTAAAGCTTCACAGGTGATTCTTGCGATTTCCGCAGCGACAATTTTCAATAATTTGATAGCCGTAACCGCCGGAAGTTTGTTGTCCGGCGCTTTTTCTTTGTCCGTGATAAAAATAGCGGCTTACGCGCTTTTTATTCTTTTCGGTTTTTGGACATTGTACGGAAATGACGACGGTAAAACCGGCGCCGAAAAAAAAGTTTTTATAAATCCGTTTTTTACCGTTGCTATATTTTTTTGCATATCGGAATTCGGAGATAAAACGCAAATAGCCGCCATGACTTTGGCAATGAATTACGGTACGCCGTTTATCGTTCTTGCCGGCGCAAGCGCAGGCATGATTTGCGCCAATCTCATAGGAATAACAATAGGAGTGGTTTTAGGTAAAAAAGTTCCCGCGAAAATCATGAAATGGGCATCCGCTTTAATTTTTATTATTTTCGGTTTAATAGGTTTCTACGGAATTTTCAATACGAAATTTGATTTTACAAACGCTTTGATATACGAGCTTATATTGATTCTTGCCGTAATATCGGCATCTTTTGCGATAATAAAAATAAACAAAAGAAAAAAGCCCGTGCAGGCAGCAAATTAGAAAGGCCGTGTTCTTTTAGCCTTTGTCGTGGTCGTAAAATCCCCTTCTGTGAAGGGGTGGACTGCGCAGCAGGACGGGGTAGTCTTTGTTGCCGTTGGCTGTTTGTCGTTCATGGTCTGCCGTTAAAAACGGCTGTAGTCAGGGGTCTTTTCGGTACCCCTGAACCCCACGCCTTACTTTTTGCAGTCGGTCAAAAAGTAAG
Source organism: Endomicrobium sp. (assembly GCA_031264895.1). Classification (GTDB taxonomy): domain Bacteria; phylum Elusimicrobiota; class Endomicrobiia; order Endomicrobiales; family Endomicrobiaceae; genus Endomicrobium_B. The sequence continues at coordinate 5,237 of JAISDI010000062.1, forward strand.
CAAAAACCCTTGCCGCTGAAAGCATTCGCAAAAGATTTTAGAAGCAAATTCGGAACTCGCGGCAATAAAGACTAAGAGGATGCCGCTCAAACAACCGAATTTGATAATCTTCAAAAATCTTTCGCTCATAGACTCGCTTAGAGGCGGCGAACGGCAACG
>JAISDI010000119.1 GCA_031264895.1 Endomicrobium sp.
AACATTGTCCATAATAATTCTCCTATAAAGTTAGGGGAAATCTTCCCCTGTATATTCTTCATAGGGCTTGCCTGCAATTGCAGAGCCATTTGTTTATAGTCGACAGATTAAGAAGTAAAACCTGCTCGACTGCGCTGACTTTGTCAGCAGTCACTGGAGACGGTTTCCGCCTTGCCCAGCCCGCATAATGCGGGATTTACTGGCTGAGTCTCTTTAAATCTCCGCAGTTGCCGTTAATTCCCCTCATGTGGAGGGGTGACAGATACGAAGTATCTGACGGGGTGGTCGTTGTTAGCCGTTGTCTTTGTCATTATTGTTATCTTTAGAAAACATCATTTTTTCTATTCTTTTCAACTCTTTTTTAATTTCGTCGTCCGGCATACGCAAAATTCTATTTGCCAAAACTTTCAAATCATATGCCGCAATCTGTTTAGAAGTAGCCATCTTATTTATCTCCCGTAATTATGCGGAGCAACCCGTCCATTTCCTGACGTTCTTTAAGTCCGCCCGCAATATAACGAGCAGTCCACTCTTTATCAGTTTTAAGCTGTTCAATTTTAGCCTGAGCCTGAGCGGGCGACATGCCAAACCCGCCGGCAGCGGCAGCATTACCGAGATTTTTAATAACAGCCTCTTCGGTAACGGCTTCCCCCATACGTATAAACCGGCGCATAGTATTTTCAAAGCCAAGAGCTTTTTCAATGCCGGAAATTTCGTCGGGAGTAAACCCAAAAGCCTGAGCGGCGCGCCTGCCCAGTTCAACTTTAGAATCATAAGACTGTCCAAATTCCGACCGCAGTTTAGCGGTAGCTCCTTCAGTCTGTGTCTTATAAGCCGCATCGCTTTCAGTCTGCAATTTAGCAGCCATATCATTATAATCTTTAGTCAGTCCTTGAGCCTGCTTGAGCGTCAGCCCGTTCTTTAAAAAGAGCGGCGTGATAGTTTTCAAAAAAGAATCATCCGCGCCCTGCGGCAATTCAATTTTATAATCTTCGACGGTCGCGGGCTTTCCCAAACGCGCATAAAACGCGTCCCACTCTTCCGGTTTAGAATCAGCTTTAGGCATTCTCAGCATTTCTTCCGCCGGCGCTCCAATAAGCTTTTCAGCATTCATATAAGCGCCAACAACGCCGGCAATATCTTTCCATCCCTTATTCTGAGCAAAAGCCTTATGCTCATCGCTCAACCCTGCAAAAATATCAGTTGAATTAGGAGTTACAGCCGGCGCAGTCGTAACTTGGGGAGCCGCTGGCGGAGTTTCCCTTGCGCCCGTTCCATCCTCTGCAAAATAACAAACTCCCAATTCAACATTGTTACCAAAAAACTTAAAAATTCTTTTTAACATAATGTCTCCTATTTTTATGTGTCATTCCCGAAATTTGTAATCGGGAATCCATTTTGTAGTTGTCGTGTCTTTGCCGTTAATTACTAATTAAAGCAGCGGAGCCTGCTGTTGTTGTGCCTTAGACATTTTTTCAGCCGCAGCAGCCACAACCGGAGCCGCCTGTAAAGCCTGCTGCACTTGAGCAGCCTGCTGCTCCTGCGCCATAAGCTCGTCAATCTCCTCATCAGTCCTAAGCCTGTTAGCATTAACGCCTTTCACTTTTGCAAAATCACGCAGCACATCGCCTTTCTTAATTATATATTTCATACGCGGCTCAACTTGAGCAAAAGCGTCCGCAAGATTCACAGTCTCAAGCACACCGGCAGTCTCTTCAGCTTTCAAAGCGCGCGTTAACGGGGAATCATACTCTATAGAAAGTTTTGCGCCTTCGGAAAAAATAGCCTCTTCAAGTTCTTGCGGCATCTCCGGCATCTGTCCGGCGCGTATAAGTATGTCAACTTCACGCTGTATAACGCCTTCAAGCCATTCGGAAGTAAGCCTTTCATTTATAGGCTCAAGCATAATACCTTTTTCCTGAGCGCGTACTAAAACTTCCGTAGCCGTAGCATTTGGCGTCTCGTTGAGAATATTAAATAACGACAAATAAAGTCCGTCGTTGATCATTTTCCGGCACTCTTCGATCATTTCGGAAGCAACGGGAAACCCGTTAGACGGATATTCAAAAGGCATAGCGCGCGGCTTTCCGGTCTCATCTAAGCCGCCATAAACAAAATGATTGGGTTTAAGCAAATTGTCCGGGTTAACTATATCGTCAATAGAGCCTGTAAGAATAGAAGGATCGGCAATACGGTTTCCGATACGAATATTAACGCGCCGCATAAAATTGACCATCTTAATTTCCGGAAACAAAGACATACAAGGCGAATACCCATAAACGTCGTCCGGAAAAGTATCGGCGCGCGGCATAGTAAACGGACAAGAATAAAATCCGGACTCTTTTACAACTTCGTCGGTAGAAACACACCATATAAAATTAACAAACCGCCTTCCTTCAATATTAATCTTTTTAGGATTATAAGCGGGATTGGGATAAACGTATTGAACAAAATCAAGGTCTTTATTGTCGTCGGTCAATTCTTTGATTTTTTTAGGCAGTTCGTCTATATTCCACCTTTGTTTTGCCTGATAAAGTTTATATGTAAACGTCCTAAAAAAAGTATCTGTTTTACCGGCATGGTTTTGTTTGACATAAAAATCTTTAATGGGAAGAGCCTTATATATTAAACTTCCGCCTTCAGTATCTTCGTCGGTCAAAAAAGGATTATTGCCAAAGAGCGCAAGCCCTTTTATCATCTCATTAGCGGCAGTGGGAAAACTTGTTTTAATGGAATATCGCAATTCAAAAAGCCGCTGCGTAGCGTCATCAAACCAGCCTTGAAAATATTTAGTGATGTCCGGACTTGAGCATTTAAGCGTATGCCACTTAGAAGCGCGCGGAATAACCATGCCGCTGATAGCGGCGGCAAAACGCTGAATACCGATAACGGCGGTAGAATCAAATTTTTTATCTTCCTTATCGGTTCCGGCAGTCCTTTGAACGGTAATATTGGCAACGCGCGGATCCACGCGTTCGGCAATAGCTTGATAAAGATTATCGTAATTTTGCCGTTGAGTCTTACAAAATTCATAATCTTTTTTTGCAAGTTCAAAGTTAGTTAATGTCATTTACACGTTTCCTTTACTGATTTCTTTAACGGCTTCGGCCTGTTCACGCATAGCCAAATCAAAAAGTTTATCGTCGGACATTTTAGTCATAGTAAGAATGCGGTTTAAAACTTTCTGCATACCGACATTGATAAGAATCTTGTTTGTATTCTTATCCGTACCGGTATTTGTATCAGCCTCGACGGGCACAAACTGCCGCAGATCTGCAAGAACAATACGCACATCTTCGCGGTTCTGGTCAAAAACAGTTTTATAAGCGCTCTTACGTTTAAGCAGCTGAGTAAGATTCACAACTATTCTCCCAAAAGAGTTTTAGAAGCCGCAGAAGATGAAGTCTGCTGACGTCTGGAATTAAAGTCAGACAAAATAGTACTTGCACGGCCCTTACGTTTAGCCGCCCGTATTTCCTCTTCCTGAAGTTTTTTACCTTCATCAACAACGGGAGTTCTTGGAATCTCCTGAATCTTAGGCATAGACGGCGCAGAAAATAAAGATGACATCGTTATTACTCCTTGCCCTTGCGGGCAGCATATTAAAACAACACTGTGCGTCGTTATTGTGTCTTTGTCGTGTCGTTCTATAATATCGGCGCGTTACGCGCCTAGTACCCATACACGGCGGCGGACGCTTGACTTGGCATATTTCTCTGTAAAACTTTAGCTATAGGAAACACAGGCTTCCAAATTTCTTTAGGGTTCTTAGACTGCTGTTTATGCATAATACGCGCAATATTGTCTAAAATATCGTCGTGAGCGCAGTAAGGAAACGTGCGTAATTCATCTTTTAAAAGCTTAATAAAATCTTGTTGTTTGCCTTCGCTGTCAACAAAAAACATTTCTTTAGGCACAAAGAACTTTCCGGTTTCCAAAGGCGGCACAAGCCTTTTTATTCTGTCATTTTTAGGCACATTGCCATGAAGTTTTTTAATAGGAAACCTAAAATTTTCACGTTCCATTTCAAGTTCAATATGTTCAATATCGGATAACATCCCGTAAGCTTCATAGCCGACGTCTTTAAGTCTGGGAAACTTCCGCCGTACTTCAAAGAGCATATCGGTTCTTTCTTTAAGTCCTAACTTATCGCGCAGCCCGTAAATTAAATAATAGTTTCCATCTTCGCCAAGTCCGATAACGCATATAGTCGTATAATCATTTTCTTTCTTTTTTTCATTGGCCGGATCAACGATAAGATATAAATT